>JAGGWC010000070.1 GCA_021157645.1 Candidatus Cloacimonadota bacterium
ATGTATCGGCTTTCAACTTGTTGAAAACGATACTGGAATTCTTTCAGCAAACTAAAGGTTTTCAACCATTGCGAAGGTTTCTTATAAACTTGAGTCGAGTTAAAGTAATTAGCCCTTCAGTGAAAGCTGCGGGGCTTTTTTTTATAGCCCGTTCACTCCTGAACGTGCCCTAATTATTCTATTGTTTCGCAGTAAAGCGAGCAGCTTGCTCGCTTTCTTTTTTCCATAAATTCTTAATTCAACGCTTTGCAGTTAAATATAAGTCCGATATCCATAACAACATTGACAACAATTAGTTAATAAAAAAAATTGTATTTTATAAGAATTATATTATATTTATATAAATAAAAAATAAATGAGGAAATTATATGAAAAAAATAGTATTTTTAATTTTAGTTATTTTTACATCTACATTTTTATTTGGTGCCGATTATGGTTCTATGTATATTACTAGTGGATCAACTGCTCAAACAGCCAGCACTTCATTTCAAACAATTACCGGTTATTCAAATATGGCTTCTTCCGGTTGCACATACACTACCAATGTTATTACAACAGGAGCATCTGTAGGAGACAAACAATATTTAATACGTTATTCATTAAGTTTTTATGGAGATGCAGCTCTTTGGAGTTTTGGAGTAAAAATTGGCTCTGGAGATACTCGAGGAATTATTGAGCGTAGAATTTCTACTACCGGTACTGATGTTGGTAATGCTGCTGGAAGTTTTATTGCCACAATTCCACAAGGAACAGAAATAAGTCTTCAAATGGCGGCAGATTCTGGAGCACCAGACTTCACACCTGTTCATAGCCAGTTGGTTGTTGTTGAATTATCAGAATCTACTACTCCGAAATATGGTGAAATGAGTATTGTAAATAATTCAACTGCACAAACCATATCTTCGACTTTTGCTAATTTAGCAAATTTCAATAGTACTTACGCAAATTTAGAGGGCTGGGCATTTGGAACAAATACACTTACAGCAGCGAGTACAGAATCTGCTGGTACATATTTAGCAATTTTATCTGTCAGTTTTAACGGGACAACCGAAACGAATTATGAAATAGGTATTTCAAAAGGTGGCAATGCTCCTTATGGCGGTTCATCCGATACAGATATTGTGTTGAAAAGATATCTTGGGACAAGCGGAGATATTGGGAATGGTGGAGCTTGCGGGATTTTGTCGATTTCAAATGGTGATGTTATTAGTGTTCAGGCACAATCTGGCGGGAATAGTATAACTCCTGAATATGCCAGTTTAACGTTGATGAAAATAGATGGATTTACCACTCCACCTTATGCTGGTATGAAAGTTGTTAATAATAATACCATAATCTCACTACCACAAAACACATGGGTACCGGAATCTCATTTTTTATCAGATATACTTCATCCTTCTTATTGGGATTTTACAGCTACTACTGATGAATTAACTCCTAAAGGTCTTTCCGCTGGTGATTATCTTGTAAATTACTACTTATCTTTATCAGTTGAAGAAAGTAGTAGTAATGCAAGGACATTTAATACCTTAATATCAATTTTTAATAATGGAACTCAATTATCTGATCTCACAACAGAACGCACGTTAGAAAAAAAACAAACTGCGAGTAATAATCCAGATGTGGCAGCTATTAATGGAACAGCTATAATTACAATTGAAAATCCAGATGATGCACTTTATATGCAATTACAAAATCTAGATCTGAGTAGTGCGGAGCCGACTATTAGATATGCAAATGTTAATTTGTTTAGGATAAAAACAAAAGCAGACGGTGCTCTTCCCGTAACCCTTTCATCCTTTGAAGCACAATATTCAAGTGGTAGTCCAACCCTCTATTGGACAACCCAATCAGAAAGCAATAATGCATATTGGAACGTATATCGTTCTATTTCTCAAAATCTGGGTCAGGCGTTCCAACTTAATGTAGATGAGTTAATTGAGGGTTCTTTCACAACCACAGAACCAACCGATTATTCTTATACAGATAGATATAGCGTAGAAGAGAACTTTACATATTATTACTGGATTGAGAGTGTAAGTAATAGTGGCGAGACTGAGTTCTTTGGTCCGATCTCTTTGACTATACCTCTTGGAGGAAGTAATTCTGGAACACCTAATACATCAGATATCTATGGACTTTATCAGAATTATCCGAATCCTTTTAATCCAAGTACATCCATAAGTTTTGCACTTAAAGAAGATAGTGATGTAGAGCTTATAATCTACAATGTTAAAGGTGAGAAAGTAAAAACTATTTTAAATGAACATGTTCTTGCCGATGAAATTATCTCATCAATCTGGGATGGAACAGATGTAAGCGGTAAGCAAGTTTCAAGTGGTGTTTATTTCTATAAACTTATCACAGAAACCAAAGAATATTCTAAGAAAATGTTGATGGTAAAATAAAATCTTGCGGATAATGCATCGGCTTTCAACTTGTTGAAAACGATGCTGGAACTCTTTCAGCTAACTAATGGTTTTAATAATAACCAACCATTCGCAATAATGTATCGGCTTTCAACTTGTTGAAAACGATACTGGAATTCTTTCAGCAAACTAAAGGTTTTCAACCATTGCGAAGGTTTCTTATAAACTTGAGTCGAGTTAAAGTAATTAGCCCTTTAATAACTAACCAAAAGCGACCTTTGTAAGGTTAGTACCGAATAAACTTTCCAAAATCTATCTTTGGATTATTCTTCCTTAAAAGAGTAACGTGCAAGATTTGTCTAGCTTTCGCAAGCCTTGAATTGGCAAACAGGATGATAAAACACTCTATTTTGCAGAACTCATAATTAAGTTATCAACCATGAGGTTGTTAACAATGTGAAAAAAATACTTGTCATTTTATCTTTAAATTTAGAATCTACCATTGTATTTTATATGTGGAGTGTGTATGAGAAAAAGGTGTCTTGTGGTAACAGGTGGTGGCGATTGCCCGGGCTTAAATGCTGTAATCAGAGCAATCGTTAAACGGGCATCAAAAGAGAAAGATTGGAAGATCATAGGCAGCAGAGATGCTTTTAATGGTGTTTTGCGTGATCCAATGGAGATCGTTGAACTCGACAATTCTGCAGTTGCAGGAATTCATGTGCGTGGTGGAACCATTTTAGGAACAACAAACAAAGGTGGTCCATTTGCTTGGGCAGTTCAAGATATTGATGGCAACTGGAAAGAAGAAGATCACTCTGCTGAAATGCTGAGAAAATTAGAATTCCTAAATGTACAAGCTGTTATAAATATTGGTGGAGATGGTTCGCAAAAAATATCTCAACAACTTTTTGAAATGGGCTGCAATATAATTGGAGTTCCTAAAACTATCGATAATGATCTAGGATTTACTGACATAACTTTTGGGTTTCCCACAGCTGTAGAAATTGCAACAGATGCAGTGGATAAACTTGTTACAACTGCTGCAAGCCATAACCGGATAATTATTCTTGAAGTTATGGGAAGAGATGCCGGCTGGATAGCCTTACATGCCGCTGTTGCAGGTGGAGCTGAAGTTTGTCTGATCCCGGAAATACCATACAACATCCATAAAATTATCGAACGTATTAATAAGAGAATTCATAACTCACGTGGATTTGTTAATATAGTAATCTCAGAAGGAGCTTATCCTCTTAATGGAACACATAAATACCAAAATAATGATGAAATCGGTAATCATAATCTACGGTTAGGAGGAGCTGGTAATCGTTTAATGCATGAGTTAAAGGAGAATGGTATTGCCACAGATATAAGAGTGACCACGCTAGGACATTTACAAAGAGGTGGTAAGCCAATTGCTTATGATAGAATAATAGCTACACAATTTGGTGTGAAAGCATTTGAAATGGTTTTAGATAAAGAATTTGGAAAAATGGCTGCACTTTGGGATGGAAAGTTAGTTTCGGTTTCTATCAGTGAAGTAATAGAAAAATATAATTACGTAGATTTGAATTCTGATCTGGTAAAAACAGCCAGAGATATTGATATAAGTTTTGGTGATTAAGTTTGGATTCAACTTGTAATATCCTTAATCTATCAAGGTTAAACTGTCATCCTGAGTATCCGACAACTGCCGGATGTATCGAAGGATAGAGAGTTCATTGGAGATAACTTATGGAGAATTTCTTCACACTTCGATAAACTCAATGTGACATAAGAATTAAATTATTAATTGTAGGGAGATTTAATGGCAAAAGATAAAATTGCGATCTTAACAGCTGGAGGATTGGCTCCATGTCTTTCTTCTTCGATTGGAAGATTGATCGTACAATATACGAAGTTAGTTCCTGATGTTGAGATCATTGGCTATCTGAATGGATATAAGGGATTGTTAGAAGGAAATTCTATCAAGATCCCTGATAGCGTAAGACACTCAGCAGAATTACTCTATAAATTTGGTGGAAGCGTTTTTGGAAACAGTCGCGTGAAACTAACGAATATTGAAGACTGTGTTAAAAAAGGTTATGTAAAAAAAGGTGAAAATCCATTGCAAATTGCAGCAGAGCAACTCATCAAAGACGGCATCACAATACTTCATACAATAGGTGGTGATGACACAAATATTACAGCTGCTGAACTAGCCAATTATCTTGCTTTGAATGGATATAAATTAATTGTTGTAGGAATACCCAAAACTGTTGATAATGATATAATTCCAATCACACAAAGTTTGGGAGCATGGACGGCAGCAGAACAGGGAGCAATATTTTTTGAGAATGTTGTAAATGAGAACACAACCAGTTCACGTCAATTGATAATACACGAAGTTATGGGTAGAGATTGCGGCTGGCTTACAGCAGCTACAGCTTATGAATACAGGAAGAAGCTTGAAAAGAGAGCTTTCCTACCGGATATAAGATTAGGCAAAGAACGCTGGGATATAGACGCAGTATTCATTCCTGAAATGACGCTTGATCTTCCAAAAGAGATGGAAAGATTATCGAAATTAATGGATGAAAAAGATTGTATTAATATATTCTTAAGTGAAGGAGCTGGGGTAGAAACAATTGTTTCAGAGATGGAATCAAATGGAGAAGAGGTGAGAAGAGATGCCTTTGATCATGTACGTTTAGATGAATTGAATCCAGGACAGTGGTTTGCAAAGAAATTTTCCAAATTGCTAAGAGCAGATAAAACACTGGTTCAAAAAAGTGGTTATTTTGCAAGATCATCAGCTCCAAATGATAAAGATCTGGAATTGATCATGGCTTTTGCCGACCTCGCTGTGAAAGCTGCACTCAATGGTCAAAGTGGTGTTATTGGTCAGGATGAAGATGCAAATAATAAATTGAATTTGATAGATTTTTCTCGTATTCAAGGTGGAAAACCTTTTGATATTTCTCAAGAGTGGTTCCAAAATATGCTGAAAGAAATAGGGCAAATCAGGTAGCTCAAAGCTCCTGCTTTGAGAATGTGAAATTATGAATGAAACAGCATAATAACTTTCCGAAGCTTCTTTTAAAGGAATTCTTATATTTAAGATTCGGAAAGTTTTAGCTCATTCGTAACCTTCCGAATTCCAATATAAGCAAGAGTGGAAGAAAGATTCGGAAAGTAAAAATAAATAATTTGGAGAAAAAATGAAAATTAGATTTAAGGATGTAAGTTCTGGGATAGTAGAAGCTCGTGCAGTTATCGAAATAATTCCAGGTGTTTATATTAATGAAGTTACTATTCTGAGAAAAGATGGAGATATTATTATTGAACTTCCCCAGAAAAGTTTCAAGGGTAAAGATGAGAGAATGCACTATTTGAATATTCTTACTTTTGAAAATGAAAACAAAGAAACTTTATGGATTATGGATGTTAAAGAAGAGTATCTTGCCTGGCGTAAGAATAATAAAAAAGTATTAGTTTACGAAGGATAGATATATTAATAAGATTATAGTAGGAAATTTAATAATTTTAGCTTTTTATTTACTAAGAAAAAATTGATCAATAAATATCCTGATAGTGTTTTTATTTCCGCAAAAACAGGAGAAGGAATTGATAAATTATATTCTAAGATCGAAGATTTTTTACAAAGATCTAAGAAATGTATCGACCTGGAAATTCCTTTTGAGATGCAAAAATTAATGTCTTTTCTGCAGAATAATGCAGAAATAATTGAAAGTAAGTATAATAAAACAACAAATTCTCATGCTCTTAAATTAAAAATTAGTAGACAATTATTAGATGGAATTAAAAAACAAATAGAAGATTTTAATTTATTAAAGTTTATTAATAATAGTAATACATATATAAAATAAAAAGGAGAATTTAAATGGTGAGTGACTTACAAAACATTCTCTCGGATGCTTCCAAAGGAATGAAAAAATCTGCAATACGTGAACTTCTCAAACTTACAAAAGATCCTGAAATAATTTCATTTGCAGGAGGATTACCTGCACCTGAAACTTTCCCGATCGAAGAGTTAGTAGAGATTACGACTGAAGTATTGCGTGAAGACGGAAAAAAAGCCTTGCAATATGGCTCAACAGAAGGAGATGACAAATTACGGGAAGAGATAATTGGGCTTTATAAAAAAATGGGATTTAATATCTCGATGGAAAATGTAATGATAACTACAGCTTCTCAGCAGGGACTTGATCTTCTTGCCAAGATATTTATTAACAGGGGAGATAAAGTTTTTTGCGGTCTCCCATCTTATCTTGGTGGACTACAAGCATTTAAAGCTTATGGGGCTGAGCTTATTGGAATTGAATTTGATGATAGTGGAATGCGTTCTGATGATCTGGAAGAAAAACTATCAGAGCTTAAAGCTGTAAATGATCTTCCAAAATTTATCTATATAATTCCAGATTTTCAAAATCCTGCCGGCGTCACAATGCCTGAAAAAAGAAGAAAAGAGATCATTAAACTCGCTAGAAAGTATGATGTCCTCATAATTGAAGACAGTCCATATAAAGAGATCAGATTTGAAGGTGAACATCAAGAAAGTTTGTATACTCTGGAAGGCAAAGGTCAGGTTATCAATTTAGGAACTTTTTCCAAGATATTTGTTCCAGGTTTCAGAATAGGCTGGGTAATAGCACATCCTGAAATTGTTGATCAATTTATTAAAGCTAAACAGGCAACAGATTTATGTACATCACCTTTCGTACAAAAGATAGCAGCTAAATATATTGAAAAAGGATACTTTGATAAAAATCTCAAAAAAACTATTAAACTTTATAAAGAAAAGAAAGATATAATGATGAGAGCTTTTGAAAAATATATGCCAGAAGGTGTAACATGGACAAAACCGGAAGGTGGATTATTCTTATTTATTACTTTACCAGAATATATGGATTCAGAAATCCTTTTTAAAAAAGCAATTAAAAAGAAGGTTGCCTTTGTTATTGGTCAAGCTTTCCACTGTAATGGTAAAGGTCAAAACACAATGCGGATAAATTTTTCGTATGCTTCTAAAGAGCAGAACGATATTGGTGTAAAACGGTTGGCTGAAGTTATTAGATCTGAGATAAAATAGACATAAAACACATTAATTTAGGAGAAGTCGATATGGCTTCTCCTTTTTTTGGAAATTGCTGGAGTAATTTGTGAGTGAATTCAATGTAGCCATTATTGGTGCAACCGGAGCTGTTGGTAGAGAAATGGTAAAGATCCTGGAAGAACGGGAATTTCCAATTAAAGATCTTGTTCTTTTAGCTTCGAAACGATCATTAGGTGAAACTATCAGTTTCAAGAAAAAGGCACTTAAAGTTCAGGAACTGAATACAAATAGTTTTAAAGATATTGATATTGCACTATTCAGTGCTGGTAGTGCAGTAAGTATGAAATTTGCTCCAATCGCAGCTAAGAATGGTACTATTGTTATAGATAACAGCAGTGCTTTTAGAATGGATTCGCATGTCCCCTTGGTAGTACCAGAAGTAAATGCTGATGATGTAAAAAAACATAAAGGAATTATTGCTAATCCAAATTGTTCTACAATTCAAATGGTAGTTGCGCTTAAACCTGTGTTAGATGAAGTTGGAATAAACAGGATAATTGTGTCAACTTATCAAGCAGTCTCGGGCACAGGGAAAGCTGCAATCGATGAATTAGAAGAGCAGTCATCTCAAATCTTGAATAATAAAAAACTAACTCGCAAAGTATATCCTCATCAAATCGCTTTTAATATCCTGCCACATATTGATAAATTCGAGATTAATGGATATACTAAAGAAGAGATGAAGCTTATTCATGAGACTAAGAAGATATTCGGAAATAATAAGATTAAAATAACTGCAACTGCAGTTCGTGTTCCCGTTTTTTATGGTCATTCTGAATCTATTTATTTAGAGACCCAAAAACATATTTCGATAAAGAAATTAAAAAATATTTATCTTAAAACTAATGGCATCAAACTCGTTGATGATATTGCTAATTATAAATATCCATTAGCAACTATGAGTGAGATCTATGATGATGTAATGATCGGTAGGCTACGTAAGGATCTATCTGAATCAAATGGAATTAATATGTGGATCGTTGCAAATAATTTGCGTAAAGGTGCAGCACTTAATGCTGTTCAAATTGCAGAATTATTGATTTAGGTATTTATGAAAATTGTAATTCAGAAATTTGGTGGTACTTCATTACAAAATAGAGAGATTAGAGACAAAGCTGCGGAACATATTGTGGATGCTATAGAAGATGGATTTTCTCCTGTTGTAGTTGTCTCTGCAATGGGCAGGAAAGGTGATCCTTACGCCACAGACACATTATTACAATCAGCGACTACAATTTTTAAAAATATCTCTTCCCGGGAAAAAGATCTGATCATGTCTTGTGGTGAGTTGATATCTGCAGTAGTTATGGTGCAAACATTAAAGCAAAAAAATATTGATGCAGTTGCATTAAATGGGATGCAAGCCGGTATTATCACGGATGACAATTATAATCAGGCAACCATAAAGAAAATAGTTCCCGACAATATATTAAATGTACTCAATAATAATAGGATTCCAGTTATAACTGGATTTCAGGGAATAAGTGAAAATGGTGAAATAACAACATTCGGCAGAGGCGGCAGCGATACAACGGCCAGTATTCTGGCTGCTGCATTAAAAGCTGAATACATAGAAATATATTCGGATGTTGAAGGTATATTATCTGCTGATCCACGCCAAATTCCCGGTGCTAGAAACATACCTGAAACCAGCTATATAGAAGCTGTAGAGATGGCAAATAAAGGTGCAAATGTTATTCATCCTCAGGCTGTCTCAATAGCTGACCAATATAAAATTCCCATTAAGCTATTTTCAACTTCTAATAATGTGAAATCAACTATTATTTTTGAAATGAAAAATGATAAACCTGTTACTGGAATAACCAGTAAAACAAATATTATCTTAGCACGGATATTTCCTAATAAAAGTAACATCCATAAAACTGGATTGAGCATTTTTCAAACTCTTGCACAGCAGAATATCAGCGTAGATTTTATTGATATTACTCCAGAATTAATATCATTTATTATTGAAGAAGATCTGGAAGATAAATTCATTAAAATAATAAGAAATAATAATTATGTATTTGAAATAGAAAAAGAATTTTCAAAGATATCTGTTGTGGGCTCTGGAATGACAGGAATGCCAGGTATAATGGCGAAGATCGTGAAAGCTTTAAGTTCTAAAGATATTATGATCTACGAATGTACAGATTCTTATACAACAATTTCATGTCTTGTAAAAAGTATCGAGGAAATAAAGGCAATTACAGCTTTACATAAAGAATTTAAATTGGGAAGTAAGTAATGTTAAAAAAATTAATAATAACAATTATTTTAATTACAATATTTATTGGATTAAATGCAGAGATCAGTAAAACACAAAATAATATGAATCTGATATTTTTACGTGAATTAGATTCCAATTTAGTAGAAACGATCAAGATTATGGATGTATATAATCAAGCTACAAATAATATTTCATATGATGTTTTAGGAATTGAACATTATCAGCAGTTCTTGATGGAAATGACTATGATCTGCATGAATTTGAGAAATGATATTTCCGATTCTGTCGAATTAAATTCTGAACAGCGTGAATTATTCATTCAAGAGTTGATCAGCTCCATAAAACCAGATGTAAAAATAATATCCGAATCAATTACAAAACAACAGGATATGCAGGGAAAGAAATTCAGCGAATTATTCGAGAAAAAGATCAATACTCATTTAAAAGATATAAGAAAAGAGATAATTATCGAAGAAGAAAAGATAATTGAAAGTAAAACTTTTGATCAATATTATTTTCATCTTCATTCTCAGCATTTTATTTATCATCTATTAATGGATTTCTTAAAACCTTCTGAACATTTGAGTAAGTTAAATAGAGCGTTCCTTATTCGTGTTGCTGCAGAGATAGAATACAACATAATAAATTCTCCAGAACCAGAAAAATAATGAAAATATTACTAACTGTACTTACATTTATTTTAGGTGCAGCAACTGGTTATTTATACTATAAACTTATTGGTTGTAAAGGTGGTTGTCCAATGGCATCAAACGTTTGGGCAAACGTTGTGATCGGCGCAATATTTGGATATTTACTGCTTTCGCCAGTTATAGATAAATTAATAAAGTAATATGAAAACAGAAGTGAAACTTATCTTTCATCCCACACTTGGTAAGGTTCATTTTAGGAAAAGTAGGAAAGCCAGATATTTGAGATTATCAATTGATAGTTCAAAAGAAATTAGGGTCACTATTCCTATAAGTGTTTCTTTAAAAAGTGCTGAGAAATTTCTCAACTCAAAAATTGACTGGGTACAAAAACAATTAACAAAAATTGATAATAGAAACCAATTTACACTTAATAACACAGTAAATTCTAATTTATTATGTAAAAAGGAAATTAAAGAAATTATTCGAGATAGACTTAATGAACTTTCACAATTTCATAGATTAAGTTTCAATCGATCTTTTATTCGTTCTCAGAAAACGCGTTGGGGGAGTTGTTCTGCCAAGAATAATATTAACTTGAACATAAAATTGATCAACCTTCCTGCTGATTTACGGGATTATGTAATAATGCATGAATTGGTTCATACGAAGGTTAAAAATCATAGCAAAATATTTTGGAATGAAATGGCAAAATACTATCCCAATCCAAAGGCAATAGATAAAAAACTGAAAAAATATAATCTGGAATTGTTATAATCATGATAAGAAAAATCGAAATTTCCGATAAAAAAGAAATCTTGAGAATATCATCTCAAATATGGGAAGGAGATGATTATGTGAGCAATGTTTTTGACGAATGGGTGAGAGCTGTAGATGGATTATTTATAGGTTACTGGGAAGATGAAAAACTCATTGGTTTTGGAAGAATGCGTTTTCTTACACCAACAGATATTTGGTTGGAAGCTCTGCGAAAAGATCCACAAACCAATGTTAAGGGCGTGGGTTACAAAATCGCTAAATATTATATTGAACATTTAAAAGGTAAGAGAATTAGATCAGTAAGATTCTCAACCTATTTTGGAAATAAAGCTTCTATAAAACTTAATGAGAAATTGGGTTTTAAAAGAATTTTGGAGTTGTCTTTAAAAGAATTAGAAATTTCAAATT
>JAGGWC010000157.1 GCA_021157645.1 Candidatus Cloacimonadota bacterium
GAATTGCCTGGGAACACATGATCAAAGAAGATGGTATAAAGCCGGAACTTGTTGTAAGTACTGAACCAACCAGCTTAAATATCTACCGAGGACATCGTGGTAGAATGGAAATGACAATTGAAGTTAAAGGAATATCCTGCCATGGTTCTGCACCTGAGCGTGGTGTGAATGCAATTTATAAAATGGCAAAAATAGTAAATGAAGTAGAAAAACTAAATTATAGACTTAAACATGATGATTTCTTAGGGAAAGGAACCATCACAACCAGCATCTTTGAATCAGGTTCTCCCAGCCAGTGTGCAGTCGCAGATTATGCAAAAATCCAATTAGATCGCCGTTTAACATGGGGAGAGACAAAAGAAATAGCAGTTGCAGAATTAGAAGAATGTTGCAAACTTGCCGGTGTGGATGATGTCAAAGTTACTGTCCTTCGCTACGATGCTATTGCCTACACAGGTAAAGAATATTCAGTTGAAAAGTACTTCCCAACTTGGAAACTGGAAGAAGATTCAGTCTGGCTTAAGAATGCTTCAGCTTCCTATATAAAAACACTGGGGAATGAGCCAAAAATAGATAAATGGACATTTAGTACAAATTGTGTTTTTATTATGGGAAAACATCCGGAAATAAAATGCTTGGGTATGGGACCTGGTGATGAAGATCAAGCACATGCACCGAATGAGATGACGCGAGTATCTGATCTTAGTGCCGCAGCCGCTTTTTATGCAGGATTTGTAGCACAATTAAATGAGAAGCCTTAGCCACAAAGGCTCAGAGACACAAAGGTCACAACCCTGAAAGCGTCTCTTTCACGACTTCTTGCAGTTGACACTTTGGGGTTAAGAATGACAGAAACATGAAAGAAACCTTAAAAGGGCTAAATCAGAAGAGATATTGAAAGAAGCCTTTTCAAGGTTAAGTAACGTGAGACACATTGTGACCTTCGTGTCTTCGTGTCCTAGTGGCAATTTATAGAATAGAAAAGGAGAAAAATAGAAAATGAAAACAGAATTAAGAGGAAAACATTTAATCACTCTCGAAGATTGGTCAAGAGAGGATATTGATACATTACTGAATGTATCTACAGAATTAAAAAGGCAATTTGCAATGGGACTTGCCACACCCTATTTAACCAATAAAACTATGTTTCTGATGTTCTTTGAACAATCAACCAGAACTAGAAACTCAATGGAAGCCGGAATTGCTCAATTAGGTGGTCATGCGAATTTCTTAGATACGAGTCAAATGCAAATCGCACATGGTGAAGTAGCAAAAGATACGGCAATTATTCTTTCTCGCTTTGGACATGCAATAGCTTGTCGAAATTGTTTTTGGGGAATTGGAAATAAATATCTTAATGATCTGGCAAAATGGGCTTCTGTCCCCGTTATAAATATGCAGGATGATCTTTTTCATCCACTTCAGGCAATTGCTGATCTGATGACCATGAAAGAAAAATCAGGTGTAGTCAGACGGAAAAAAGTTTCAATAATTTGGGCTTATGCCGATACACATAAAAAGCCTATTTCTGTTCCGGTATCTCAAGTATTACTTTTCCCACGTTATGGAATGGATGTTACTCTTGCCCATCCAAAAGGTTATGAATTACCACAATGGGTTATTGATAAAGCTAAGAAAAATGCTGAGAACCGTGGCGGTACTTTAACTGTTACAAATAATGAAAAAGAAGCTTATGAAAATGCTGATTATGTAATTCCAAAAAATTGGGGTAATTGGGTCACAAACCCTGGTAAAGATATAATTGATGATCTGTTAACTGCAAATAAAAGTTGGAAGTGTACCGAAGAAAAAATGGCTCTAGCCCATAGGAATGTGAAATATATGCATGCTCTTCCGGCTGATCGTAAAAACGAAGTAGAAGATAGTGTGATAGATGGATTTCACTCAATTATTTATGATGAGGCAGAAAATAGAATCCATACATCAAAAGCAATAATGCAATTAACAATGGGTGGAAAATAGAAATACCAGATAAATAATGAGAATTTTTTGAATTAATTAGTTTATCATAATTGTAAATCAATTATTTGGTTGACATAATTAATGGTTTTTTTTGTGTTTACAAAGTTATATTTAAAGGAGGTACAGGTATGAAAAGCGAAATTACAATTGGTGTTATGCTTACACGCATATATGAAATGCGCAGATTATCCTGTATCTTTATTTAAAAATTAATTAATTAAACTGCACTAATTCCCAATTACGAACTAAATGATTAAAATTATCATTTATCTTGAGAAAAAAAATATTTAATATTTAATATAAAACAAGGAGATTAAAATGAGAAGCAACAAATTTTTAGGTAGGGATTGGATAAGCCCGGAAATCGATTATACAAAAGAAGAATGGGAAACCTTGCTGCGATTGGCAGAAGAGTTAAAAACTCGTTATGCTTTGAATGAAGACACATCACATATATTAAAAGGTAAAACGCTTTATACAATGTTTTTTAATAGTTCACTGAGAACAAGAAGTACATTTGCTGCAGGAATCCAGCAGCTTGGTGGTTTTCATGTAGACCTTGAACCTGGCAAAACATACACACCCGCTCGTAAAGGATTTGAAGTTCCTTATAAAACAGAACGGATCTGTGACGTTGCCCAGGTTCTTAGTAGAACAGGAGATGCTTTAGCTATTAGAATGTATGGTGCACCATCTCAATGGATCTATGGTTTTGCACACGAGACAATGAAGGAATTTGCACACTATTCAGATATTCCAATTATTAATATGGAAGATGACAAATATCATCCCTGCCAGGCTCTGGCAGATATGCTTACGATCAAAGAAAAATTCGGTGGATTCAAGAAGAAAAAATTTGTAATAAGTTGGGCATATTCCGGTTCCACATCAAAACCATTCGCAGTACCACAGAGTTTAGCATTAGCTCCTTCTCTTCTTGGGATGGATGTTGTGTTAGCCCGTCCAAAAGGATTTGAACGAGATCCTGAAGTTACTAAACAATGCCAAGCATATGCTGCTCAAAATGGCAGTACTTTTGAAGAAACAGATGATATGGAAGCCGCATTTGAAGGTGCTCATGTAGTATATCCAAAATCTTGGGGTGCTCTTCCTTACTTTGCTGAGATGGATGCAAATGGGAAAAAGATCAGAGAAGAAAATCTGGATGGGATGAAAGATCTTTTTGAAAAGAATAAGCATTGGATCTGTGATGAAAAGAAAATGAAACTTATCGATAAGAATGGAATTTATATGCATTGCCTTCCTGCTGATAGAGATATGGAAGTTACTGATGCAGTTATTGATGGTCCACAAAGTGTAGTTTATGATCAAGC
>JAGGWC010000032.1 GCA_021157645.1 Candidatus Cloacimonadota bacterium
GAAAGTTCATCCTTCTACAGTTTCAAGAGCACTTTCTGGAAAACCCGGTGTTAGTGATGAGCTTAGAAACAAAATAATACAATACGCGGAAAAAATTGGATATTATCCAGATGCAAGAGCTAGTTCTTTAAGAAAAAAAGGAAAAACAGGAACCTTGGGAATAATCATACCGGATATTGGGCATCCATTTTTTGCCACTGCGATAAAAGCTTTAGAAGATGTTTTGTATTCCCATAATTACAATTTTTTCCTATGTGTTTCTGATGAAAATCCGGAAAAAGAAATTTTTCGCCTAAAAAGTCTTATTTCCCATCGTGTGGATGGCATTATCGCAGCTCCAACTTTGGACGATAAAACAAAAAACTTTTACTCTAAACTTTTTTCTTCTAAGAAAACTATTGTATTTTTTGATAGATTTTTTCCAGCTTTAAATATTCCTTCTATTGCCACAAATAATGAACAGGGGATCAAAAAATTGATAAATCATATTCACAAAATGGGACATAAAACTTTAGGAATTATAACTTTATCTCCTGAATCAATAACTGGCAAAATCCGTTTGAAAACTGCTTTAGATTATGCAAAAAAACTTAAAATTACTGTTCAACCTGAATGGATACAGGGATTTGATTCAACAGAAGAATCTGGTTATTTATCAATGAAAAAAATTCTAAGACAGAAAAAAAGACCATCGGTTGTGCTGATTTTAAATGATTTGACATCTCTTGGAGCTCTAAGAGCTATTTCCGAGTTAAAAATAAACGTACCAGAAGAAATTTCAATTGTTACCTTTGATGATACGTATTGGAATCAAATTTTTAATCCACCAATTACCTGTGTAAAACAAGATCCTAAGGAAATGGGAATACTAGCCGGAAAGTATTTGATAAATATCCTGAATAAGAAAAACATTCCAAAAAAACTAATTTTACTTGATACAAAGCTTAAAATTCGACAATCTGTTAAAAAATTAAATTAACCAATCTTTCTTATTTCGAGCGAATTTCTTATAATTCTTTTTAATTCAGTTAAATCTCTCATTTTTTCATTAATGAATATTTGTGAAAAAATATTACCATATGCTGAGCTCTCGGAAAATCCTAAATACACTGGTAGATTTAACTTTTTTGATAACAATTCACAGAACAATTCGTTTTTAACACCTCCACCAATTAAATACAATCTTTTAAATTTAATATTTAAGACATCAGTTAAATATAGGTAAACTTGATATATTTCATTCACAATGCTATATATTGCTACTTTTATAACATCTTCAATTAAATTAGCTTCTTTTATTTGAGATTTTATTTTACCTATAATGTTTCTCGGAGATTGCAATTCGGGATCTTTAAGATTTAAGTATCTATCATCTATATGAGAACTTCTTGCCATCTGAATCATTTTTTCATAATTTATATCTTTTCCTTGTTCCCTTAATTCAAATAAAATTTGTTCTAAAATCCAAAATCCAGGAACATTGGCCACTAATCTATATTTTCCTTCAAAAGTCCCTTCGTTTGAAAATTCTTTTTCATATGCTTCTTTATTTACAACTGGTTCTTGGACTTTTACACCTACTACATTCCAACTACCTGAACTGATTATTAATGTATCTTTATCATCAAATGGTAATGTACAAAATGCAGAGGCTGTATCATGAGAAGGAACATTTACTATATCCATACCTTTATAACTTCCAATGATTTTATTTGGATATTCTATCTCTCCTAAATTACATTCCTTCAGTTTTAAATAATCTAAAATTTCATCACACCATTTTCTCTTTGATATTGAATAAAGCTGGGTTGTAGTAGCCATAGTATATTCAGAAAATTCTTCTCCATTTAACATATAAATTAAAAACTGTGGAATATTTAATATTTTAAAGTTTTGCTTAAAAAAATCAGGATTTGAGACTTTCAAAAGTTCAATCTGAAATATAGTATTGTAAGGGTGTGGAAATACTCCTGTTTTATTAAAGAGCAAATAACCATCTCCGAAATCTTTAATAACATTTTCCACTATATTCAGATGTTCAAACATATTTCTGTAATGCAAAGGAAACATCAAAAACGGTGTATTCTCAAAAACTATACCAAAATCCACTCCCCATGAATCTAAGCCAAAAGATAATATATTATATTCTTCTTTTGCCCACTCAATTATTTTGGAAACAACATTCAAAAAATATCCGACATTCCATAAATAATAACCTTTATTTTGAAAATACTCATTACGAAACTTTTTCGTATCTAATATACTTATTTTCTCACCTAATAACTCTGCCACTACTGCCTTTATACTTGAAGCTCCAAAATCTATTGCCAAAAATCTTTTTTTCATTATTAAATTCCCTCCAAATTCTTATCAATTACGTAATAATTTGTCGGGTTATTTAACATACTTCCAATCATACAAACAAATTCAAGCATTTCTAATTTTGCATATGCCATTTCTATTGTCCTATCAATTACAGTTACTCCATGATTTTTCAAAATAAAAATTTCAGAACCTCTTTCTAATCCAGGTAATATTTTTCTTGCAAATTCTTCCGTACCAGGTGTAGCATAATCTGCATAAAAAATATTCTTTAGATAAATTTGTGATTCTGGTGTTAAAAAAACAGGAATTTCTTCTCCTTTAATAGCATACAATGTTGCATACGGAGGATGAGCATGAATTATAGAACCTACATCTGATCTAACTTTATAAATTAATGTATGCATCCTCCACTCTGATGAAGGTTTTCTTTCACCCTCTAGAATTTCCCCATCTAGATCTATCGTAACAATATCATTCTTTTCAATAAATTTTTTTAAAAAAGTGGTAGGTGTAATTAATACTTTGCTTTTATCTCTTATACTAAAATTTCCTCCTATACTTTCAGTTAGTTTTCTATCCCATATTAGCTTTGAAAAATAAACCAGTTTATCTTTTAAATCCACATAAATCACCTCAGACTTTCAAATCTTTTTTTCTTGGCATTGAAGATGCTCCCCCATATTTTGTTGCAACAATTCCAGCAACAGTTGAAGCAAAATTCATAATATCATATAGATAATCTTCTCTTAAGTTTGAATAACCTATTTGTGATAATTTAAAAAGTATTGCAGCCATATAAGCATCTCCACAACCAGTAGTATCAACTATTGTTCCCAATTTTTTTGCATCATTTTTAAAAATCTTTCCTCTAAAAAAAGCTAAAGAACCATTTTCACCGAGAGTTAATAATGTCAACTTATCTTTTCTTTCTAAAAATTCAACGAAAAATTCAAAGGAACTATTAGGTAAGAAAAATTTTAAATCTTCTTCACTCAATTTCAAAATATCAACCATTTTCATGATTTCTAACATTTTGTCTTTATATTCCCTGATATTTGGAATTAAGTTACTTCTAACATTTGGATCAAGCGAAGTAACTATGTTATTTTCCTTCATCAAATAAAATAAATTTATCAAACTCTCAGAGGTTTTACCTTCAATTAAAGAAATAGAACCAGAATGAAATATTTCAATTTCATTTAAAATTACGTTTTGAATATCTTTATTTGTGATATCTAAATCTGCTGTGTTTTCTCGGTAAAACTCATATTCAGGTACTTTATCTTTTGATAAAGCAACAAATGCAAGTGGTGTTTTTTTACTATTGGAAACAAAAATATAATCAGATTTAACTTTTTCTTCTATTAAAAAATCTATTATTTTTTTACCGAAATAATCATTCCCCACTTTTGTTAAAAAAGCAACATTTTTCCCTAATCTTGAAAGTCCAATAACAACATTTAATGGTGAACCACCTATTCTAGGTTTAAAATATTCACTTTGTTTTATTCCCTTCCCTTCTTCTCCAATTAAATCTATTAATGATTCTCCAGCACAAAGTATCAATTTAACTCCTCCTCAAAATCATTCTCAAATTTTTCTAAATCATTATTTGGAAAATTCATTTCAAAAAATTCTAATGCTAATTCTTCATCAATTGTTATATTTTTATATCCCATTTTAATTACTTCATTAATATCCTCTGTTGTCTTCAAACTCGCAACTAAAAATTTTTCGGGATAGGGAAATATAGTTAAAAGATCCTTTACGTATTCTTTTTTATATCCACTTTTCAACATTCGTGAATAATAAAAAGCTATATAGTCTACATCTAATGTTAAAGCACTAATAATTTGATTAAAATTATAAACAGCAGTTGCACATATCTTATATTCTTTTTCACGAAGTTTTTTTACAAACTTTGATATTTTCAATGGAACCCAAGGTATTTTGATAATTATTTTATTACTATAAAAAGGGTTTTCGACCAAATAATTTAAATACCTTTCATCTCTCAAACTTATTTGGACAAAATGTGTCCCGCGAACTTCAGATAAGGTTTGCAAAGCTTTTTCAAAACTAATACCATTCTTTTTTAATATTGTCGGGTTTGTTGTTAAACCTTCAAAAAAAAGGTTTTTTGAAATTAATTCTATTGAATTACTAGATATCGAATCAACAAAAATCATTCATTTGACAACTCCTTTTTTAAGAATTACATTTGCATATAAAGCTGTTTCACTAGTGGCAACAATAGCAAATACATTTTCACATTTTTTATAAAATTGGAATCTTTCAACGGAAGTATAGCTGTATTTCTCTCCAGAGTTTTCTAAAATTTCGATATACTTCTTCCATATCTTTGGCTTTTCATCCGAACCATTATCCATAAAAATCACATTAAAATCTACAAAAGTATCTAGAGGTAGAAACTTCAAAATTGCTTCCATTATCTCAGGTATTCCCAATCCATCAGCACGAATAACCTTTTTTCCATAAGAATGTGCTGGAAAGTTCCCATCTGCTAATAATATTTCATCACCATGCCCCATTTCCATTAATGCTTTCATTAATTCTGGTGAAATTTGATTTGGTATATTTTTCAACATTTTCTCAACTCCTAATCTTTAGATCTTTTTTTCCTGAATTGATCTATCGCAACAATAACAACTAAAATAATACCAACAATTATTCTTTGCCAGAATGGGTTAATATTTAATAAAACTGCTCCGTTATATATAGTAATCATCACTAATGCTCCAAAAAATGCACCTAAAGCACTACCTTCAGCTCCAAACAAACTTGCCCCACCTAGAACAGCAGCTGCTATAGCGTCTAATTCATAACCTGTTCCTGTAGTTGGAACACCCATCCATAATCTTGTAGTTTCTAAAACTCCACCAACACCCCATAAAAATCCTCCCAAAGCATAAACACCATATGTCACAAGTCTCAAATTTATACCGGAAAGTCTCGCTGCTTCCGGATTACTTCCTAGTGCATAAATATATTTTCCAAATCTAGTTTTTCTAAGGATAATCTCTGCCACAATCACAGTTATAATTAAAAACCAAAATAGAGAAGGTATTCCCAAAAAATCAGATGAAGCAAAATTTGCGATACTTCTTGGAAGACCAAATACATTACTTCCACCAGAAATCAACAACGTTGTTCCTCTTGCAATAGTCATCATTGCAAGAGTTGCAATGAAAGCTGGAACACCAAAATCATATATTACTATTCCATTAATTAATCCCACACTTGTTGAAACAATTAATACTATTAAAATAGCAAGAGGAATAGAAAAATGATTAGCAAGCATTTTTGACAACATAATATTTACTAATGCAACTACTGAACCTACCGATAAATCAATTCCAGCTGTTATTATAATCATTACCATTCCTACAGCTAATACTCCCTGTATTGCCATTTGTCGCATAATATTTTTTATGTTGGAATATGTCAAAAAATATTCACTGGAAACAGCTAAAAATATCCATAAAGCTACTACGACTAAAAAAAGAATTATTTGAGTATTTAACTTGATCTTCTTCACTTGGAATCTACCTCCTCAAATTTAGCAGTCTTTATTGCATAAGCTAAAATCTTTTCCTCATCATACTCTTCTCGCGGAATATTAGCAACTATTTTACCTGAATTCATAACTAAAATTCTGTCACAAATTCCCATTAGCTCTGGCATATAAGAAGAAATAAACAATATAGCTGCACCATTTTTTGCAAGTTCATTCATTATTGAATATATTTCTTCTTTTGCACCCACATCTACTCCATTGGTTGGTTCATCCATAATAAATATCTTTGCATTACTAGCAAGCCACTTTGCAATAACAACTTTCTGTTGATTTCCTCCACTTAGATTTTGGACAGTCTTATAAATATCCGGAGTTTTAATATCCAATTTTTTAACGTATTTCAAAGCAGTTTCTTTTTCAATTCTTGAATTAATAAAACCTAATTTTGAAATCTTTCTATAAATTGGTAAATTTATATTTTCTTTTACAGAAAGCTTTAGTGCTAAACCCTGATTTCTTCTATCCTCAGGTATAAGGGACAATCTATTATTTATAGCTGTTAAAGTATTGGAAATATATTTTAATTTACCACCTATGTAAACTTTTCCACTATCTATCTTATCTGCACCAAAAATTGCTCTGGCAAGTTCTGTTCTCCCCGAGCCTACTAAACCATACAAACCAACAATTTCACCTTCAAATAGACTCAGACTACAATCTTTTAATTTCTTGTTTTTCACATTTTCAACTCTTAATATTTCTTTTCCAATTTCTTTAGAAATATAAAAATTTCTTTTTAATTTTCTGCCAACCATGTATGAGATTAGTTCATCTTCATTTGTATCTTCTATATCTTTTTCAATAACAAATTCTCCATCCTTTAACACATATGCTTTATCACAAATTTCAAAAATTTCCTCTAAACGGTGTGAGATATATATAATTGATACATTTGATTTTTTCAATTCTGAAATAATTCTAAATAATTCTTCAGTTTCTTTGCTTGTTAACACTGAAGTAGGTTCATCAAAAATTACAATCTTAGCATTTTTTGAAATTGCCCTCGCTATAGCCACAATACCCTGATGAGCAACAGAAAGATTTTTAACTTTCTCATTTGGATCAATTATTTCATGATATTCTAATCTTTTTAAAACTTCTTTTGCTTTTTTAATCAATGAACTTTTACTAACAAAACTCCATTTCGAAGGTAATTTATTCAAAAATATATTTTCTGCTACTGTTAAATGGGGAGCTAAAACTAAATTTTGATAAACAGCTGAAATTCCTAGTTTTTCCGAAATAATAGGTGTCATTTTTTCTATCATTTGATTAAAAACATAAATTTCTCCTTCGTCAGCAGAATAAGCACCTGTAAGGATCTTTATTAATGTTGATTTCCCTGCCCCATTTTCTCCTATTAAAGCCTTTACTTCACCGAATTTCAAACTAAAATTTACATTTTTTAAAGCCTGTACGCCAGGAAAATACTTACTTATACCTTTTAGCTGAATAGCATATTCATTTAGCACGACTTCACCTCCAGAAAAGGGGAAGGAAAACCTTCCCCTTATTTTAACTTTTTACCAGTCTTTGTGGAAATTAATAGGATCTAATACTTCATCTGCAGCACCTGAAGCTAACATTTCAGGTGTTACAACAACAATACCTGTATCAACATTTTTTGCTAATGGTACTCCATTTCTTGCCATTATTCCATATGCAACACCAGCATATCCCATAATCCATGGTCTTTGTACAAGAATAGCATCAAGATAACCATTCTTTAATCCCCATACTTCCTGAGCACCACTATCAACAGCAACTGTTGCTAGATCTTTTCTACCCATCATATCTAATGCTCTTACCATTTCATCACCTGTATATAGATTACTTGCATATATACCATCTAAATCTGGATAAGCAGTAAGTAAATCTTGTGTGATACCTATTGTGTTACCTTGTTTTCCTTGTGCATCTCTAACTGCAACAAGTTTAATTTTTGGATACTTTTCTTTTAGTCTATCTACAAAACCGTTCTTCCTTGCTTCAAGTGATCCCACTCCTGACATAAAAGTAATCAATGCAACTTTACCTTTAGGTTCACCGTATTTTTCCGCTAAAAGTTCTGCCATTTTATCTGCTGCAGCCTGACCAATTTTATAATTATCTGATGCTAAGAAGCTAACGTATTTGTCTGTATTAGCGGCTGAATCGATAACTATTACTGGAATACCCATGTCCATAGCCTTCTCAATTCCTGGTACAAGTGCATCTGCAACTGTTGGAGCTATAATAATTGCATCAGGTTTTGTAGAAATTGCGGTTTCTAATATTGATACTTGCTTTGACACATCTGCTTCTGTCGTTGGTTCCTGGTGAATTAATGTAACTCCAAAATGCTCGGCTGCTTTTTTTGCACCATCAATTACTATTTGCCAATATTCGGATTCACTTGCTTTAACAATTAAAAATAACTTCATCTGTTTCGTTGGGACAGCTTTAAATGAAAATGCACTTAAAGTCATACCAACTAAAAATAGCCCTAGTAACACTACTAACAAAGCTTTCTTCATAACCCCACCTCCTGTTTTTTTGGGGAAGCCCCCCTGTTATAGTTTCTTAACAGATTCCCGAATTATTAACTCCGAATTTAAAACAATATTCTGAGGAATAACATCTTCACCATCTAATCTTCCAACCATCATAATTGCCGCATTTTTTCCTATTAAGACTACTGGTTGTTTAATTGTTGTGATAGGTGTTTCGTAAAGTTCATTTTCTATATTGTCATCAAATGCTATTATTGATAAATCATCAGGAATTTTCTTATTCAACTTTTTTGCAGTTTTTAATAACTGCTGAGTTATAAAATGATTACTTGCAATTACCGCTGTAGGCCCTGATTCCTCAAAAAACTGTTTCAATTTTTCCATATTTTTTTCTTCATCTTTTGATAAAATAACAATCCAATTTTCTTTATGTTTTGCTCCAAAAAATTTACAACCTTCAATAAATCCTCTATATCTTTCTTTTAGTGTATAAACCATTGGCTCAATCAAGCACAATCCTAATTTTTTATGTCCCATATCTTTAACCAGATATTTAATAGCACTAACAATTGCTTGATAATTGTTGATAGTAACCGAATCAAATTCAGTTTCTGCTTCTTGAAATTTTCTGTCGTATAAGACTATCGGAACTCCTCTTTTCTTAATTTGTCTTAAAAGCATTAAATTATTACTTCCATCGTTTCCACATGTAGGAGATATCATTATTCCATCCACTCCATGTTCTAAAAACCATTTTAGATATGTTTTTTCTTTATTGACATCTTCATTGGAAGTAGCAAGAAGGATTTTATATTTTCTATGAAACAACACTCTCTCAACACCATCTAAAAAGTCCAAAAAAAACGGATTTTTTATATCTGATAATATAATTCCAATAGTCATAGTTTTTTTTGTTCTTAATGACTTTGCTTGAAAAGAAACAATATATCCCAATTCTTCAGCTTTTTCTTTTATCTTTTTTTTCAATTCTGGTTTTACACCTGGTTTATCATTTAAAGCTCTTGAAACAGTAGATGGATTAATATTTAAAGCCCTAGCAATATCTCTGATTGTAATCTTCTTATTGATATTACCACCCCTAATTTTTAAATTTTTATAAAACCAGATAATCAATATTCTTCATTTTACAGAACTTAACAAGTTCATCGATGTAATTTCCATACACCCCATGTGTATGATTACATGGATAATACTCAAGAAATCTTTCCATATTCGTTTCCAATTCCACATATACATGTGGCCATTCTTCTTGTACTTCTTTTGATAACCTTTCTTTCGTTTGTTCATCTAAATCAACCACTTTTCCTTTGAAAATTGTCATATGATATTTTCCATTTTTCCTCGTAAGTCTTGCAAATGTCATCTCACCTGGTGCTGCAAAATGCTTGACTGCTGCTCCACCAGCTGGAAAATAGAATGTCTCAGGATAAAATTCTACCTTTCTCAAATTTTCTTCTGGGTTTCTAGATCTTCCTGCAAAATATGTTGCATGGGTACCTGAATTACATAAATCAAGCAATTTTTCGTTAACAAAATAATGCCTTACATCTGCGAATAATACTGGTTCACCAGATATATGCTTTAAAATTTCCATTGACAATGCACCATCCATATCTGTTTCTGTAGCAGCCACTATTGGATCTTTCGGTCCATCCCAATCATATGGATCATTTAAAAATGCCTCAACTACATCTAACGTTGCATAATTATTAGTCATTTCTGGTTGCCCTTTAAATCCAACAAAATCTAATTCATATTCTTCAATTATTTCCTTTGCAGCATAATATAATGCAATTTGTCTTTCAAATTTTTCTGGTGTTAATTGTTTCCCGTCATACAACACATTTGAATATTTTTCAAGCCATTCACGTGCTTTTTTTACCTTTTCTTTTTCTACTTTTTCAGCTCTTAACACTAACTCATATTGGTCAATTTGTTCCACATCAATACCAAATTCTTTCATCCATTGATCACCATTGGCAGCGGCTGTGTACATTCCCATTGGTCTTCCACCAAATTGACCATATCTTTCGCCCTTAAGTCTATTCACAGCAGATGCTGCTCTTACAAATCTCAACACTTTATCTATAACATCCTTGTTCTCTGGCTCACCATATACCCTAAATGGAAATTTTCCTATTTGTTCTAATGCTCCTGCTGCAGCAAGTAATCCAACCATGCCGGGATATTTTGGATTTATTTGTCCATATAAAAGATATGGCCCTGGTGCATATAACGATGCAAGAACCGTAAAATGTGGCCAACACCAAATTGCATAATTAAATATAGTTGCCTCTACTTCTGCTTTCATTAATTCTTTACCTGCTTTTTTTGCTAATGATGGTTTCCAAACAATTTCACTCGCCCTAATTACTTCTACTTCCCCTGTTTCTTCAAGCGCTTTCACTAACCTATTTTCGAATTGCTTATTCATTTCTAGGAGCTCTTCGTGTACAAATTCCCTACCATCTGAAAAAGTTATTATCCCAACTTTTTTCTTTTTCATTTTTTCGCCTCCTAAATGATGAAATTTTTAATTTACATTTAAAATACAAATTATTTTTCAAATTACATTTATTCTAACTCTTGATAAGCAGCACGCGCTTTTTCTAAATTTCTTTTAATAAATTCTCTATCTTCTCTGGTGTAAGTCATAAGAGGTGGTCTTGTTCTAGAAATCGGCAATCCACTTTCTATTTCAAATGCAAGTTTTACTCCAGGTGTTGGATTAATTCGCTCAGTTGAAATTCCAAAAAAGCTCTTAAACACATCATAAAGAATTTGAAATAACTTAATAGATCTTTCAACTTTTCCATTTAGAAAAGAAGTTATCATATCTCTAATCATATCTCCAACAACATGTGATGCTCCACTAACCACTCCAACACCACCTTGAGACAACACCTGCAAAACCATCACATCATCGCCAGAATAAACTGTTAATCTGTTCCTGGATTTTTTTATAAACTCAGAAGTTTGTAAAGGATTTAACCCAGCTTCATCTTTTATAGCAACTATGTTCTCAATTTCAGAAAGTTTTGCAGCTGTTTCCGGAGTAATACTCATGTTTACAAACAAAGGAATGTTATAAATAATAATAGGTATAGATGTATTTTTTGCAATTTCTTTAAAATGATAATAAATGCCATCTTGAGTAGGATGACAATAATATGGTAGAACAACCATTGCTGCATCATAGCCTATTTTTTCAGCAGCTTTTGTTAGTTCTATCGCTTCTTTTGTAAAAATAGTCCCCGTTCCAGCAATTAATGGAATTTTATTTCCTATCTCATCTTTAATTTCCTCAAAAAGTTTAACCCTTTCTTCAAATGTTAAAGAATGAAATTCACCAGTTGTACCACTAATTATCAAAGAATCACAAAAGTTTCTTTCCAAAAGATATTTTGAAATCTCTCTAGCCATTTTATAATCCACTGAATAATCTTCTTTAAAAGGAGTTATCATAGGTAAAAGAATTCTTCCAAATTTTTTTACAAAATTCATAAAATTCCTCCTCAACTTCAGAAAACCTTTTAAAATATAAGCAACAAGATAGCAATCGTTTGCAGACGTTTTTTAGTATACCAATTTTTTACTCTCATAAAAAATTTGATAATTCGTATTTATATATGATTTTTTATTTTTATTATTCATTATTTTAAATTTTCTTTCATTTCTAAACGAATAATTTTTTTATGATTAATCTAATAAGATGAAAATTTTAGGAGGGTTCAATATACAAATCACTCGGAGGCTAAATGAAAGAAGATATTGATTTTTACATTAAAAATACTTAAACCTTTCAGAAAATTACCTGGTATAGAATAATTCCTATAAATCATCGCAATTTATTGTTGCTAAAAACATAATCTTATCAAATAATTAAGCTTCAAATTGTTTTATCATATCTTCGGGGGTTAATAAAAGTAAATCTTTGATTTTCAAAAGCTCTTTTTCAAACCCTGATTTTGAAAAAATTATATATTTCTTTTTTCTACCTTCACTTTTTACATAACTACTTCTTATTACAAGCTTGTTGTATTCTTCTATACCAACTTTTTTATTTGTCCACTTGCATTCACCAAATACAATATTCTCCGAATCATATGCA
>JAGGWC010000191.1 GCA_021157645.1 Candidatus Cloacimonadota bacterium
ATATATTGGGTAGAGACATAGATTCAAATGACATTTTGCTTTCTAATGCTATTGTTGATCTATCTGCACTGGGAGAATTAAATCTAGATTATGAATTTGGATGTTCGAGTTTATCGAGTTGGGGTGAAAATACAATTTTGGATCCTGAATTATCGGGTGAACTGGTTATTACAAGGAACATGGATTGGACGCCACATACATCTTTATTAGAAAACCATTTGCTGGTTGTTCATTTTCCATCAGAAGCTGATGAAGTAAACTGGTTATCATTCACTTTCCCGGGTCTTATTGGAGGACTTTCCAGCCTAAATGAAGATGGACTTTGTGCATTTATGAATATGGGAAATCATAACGAACATCCCAATGTTTTTACTTATTACCCAATTCTATTATCAATTAGAAATGGAATTGAGATTTATGATTATGACGGAAATTATGAAATAAATCCTGAAGATGTTCAAGCTGCAATTGAAGTAAATTTTCAATTAAGCGGTTCTATTATTCATACAGCAAATCATGAGGGTGGATTGATTATTGAATGTAATAATCAAAATGGAGTTATTACTCGGGATGATGAAGATAACACAGTTATACCAAATGATCATCTAGCAGCTACTAATCACTTTAGAGAGTTATATCCACCTGTCGGTTGTTCTCGTTATAATAATATTGCAGATTCACTTTCTGCTAATTCGGATATTGATATAACACGAAGCTGGGATCTATTAGCAGGGGCAGCAGGAGTTTATAGTAACATTCATACAATACAATATGTTCCATCGTTAAATTTGATAAAATGGTCAACTGCTGAAGCGGGAATCCCAGCTTATCAAATAGAACCAACGATATTCGATACTGAAGAGTTATTTACATATAGCACGAGCACAAATCCACACTATTTTCATGACCATTCCTTTTTAACTGTATCTCCTAACCCTTTTAATAATTCTACAAATTTATCTTTTTCCCTTCCTAAAACAACAGAAGTAAAACTATGTATCTATAATATTAAAGGACATAAAATCAGAGTACTTCTCAATGAGGTTTTGATTCAGGGAAATCATAGTATTAGTTGGGATGGAACTGATGAAAATGGAAAGAAAATTTCTAGTGGTATTTATTTTTACACACTGAAAACAATACATAATGTTTATACAAAAAAAGTTATACTGTTAAAATAAAAAAAATGAGATTGTTTTTGGATAATAACCGAGAACAAATTCTTATCAGGAGGACAAATGTATTTCGAATTCTTATCAAAAGATGACAAAAAAGCAATCGATGCTTTAAAAGAGTTTCACGGTGGCGCAAAGAAGATAAGCGAAACAATTACTGAAATGAGAAAATACGAAACCAGAAAGAGAATATTAAATGAAAAAGGTTTTGGTGATATGATCGC
This sequence comes from Candidatus Cloacimonadota bacterium, assembly GCA_021157645.1. GTDB lineage: Bacteria > Cloacimonadota > Cloacimonadia > Cloacimonadales > TCS61 > Tenebribacter. Next base: position 1,400 of record JAGGWC010000191.1, read on the forward strand.
AGATGCTGAAGAACTTGTGAAGAAATTTCCTAAAGTTCAAGATTATGAGAAAAAACATAATATTAGCTACAACAATTCTTTTGGTGTTGCCACTGCTCAGGTTTCCGGTTGGCAAGGTGCAAAAGTAACGCATCACGGGATGAAGAGAATTGCTAAAAGTGCCGAAAATGGAGAAAATTGTTTTGTTGCTTCTGAGTTTATTTCGGTTGTTGCCCTAACAGATAATTACATTTATAATGGTGATTTGATGGCTACTTTGATGATGAGTGAAAATTTAATGAAAGTTTCAAAATTTTGCAGCACAAACTTAATAGGAACTCCGCAACCGAAAGCAAGATTTAAAAAATTGGAAGAGGTAACAGGTAAGAAATTTGAAGTTGCGGAAGTTGATGCAGAAAATGCTGTTATTGTTTTGAAGAATCAAGGTACTTTCTTTGGTAATTTTGGTGGAATCGAATGTGCCAATGATAACCATCTGGTTTATCTTGATGGTGTTATCAGAACTGCAATGGCAACTGGAGCAGATTTCTTCCTAAATCCAAGTTGGAATACAATTATTGCCGCTTGTTATTTCGGCAGAGATATTCCTAATTTATATTTTAAAATATCTATGTTGCTTTCAACGCAGACGGTTATGCATTTCCGAATGCTTCTAAATATTATGAAATCTTATTTGCGTGATGACAATACATCTCCTCTTTATGAGATCAATATTGGTAATGGTGCTACAGCAGAAACATTTATTCAATGCGCAAAAGAACTTGATGAAAGCGGTATTAAAGGTGTTAGCTTATCTGCACATATTTATATAAATCCAGATCTTGGCATAGAAGGGTTTAATTGGACTGAAAATGCATTTAAGGTTCTGGAAAGTGGAACTAATATGACATTCAAATATGAGAGTGATGGAACAGCTCGTGAACTTGATACAATGATGGCTTATTTTCTTCCGGAAGATGAGCGCGAGGAAAATGCAGAAAAAATTGGGGATGTGATATATTACAAATCTCTACGTGCTAGTAAAGATGGAAAAAGCTTTATGAAGAAAGGTATTAAAACAATTTTTGGCGGTAGCTCGTATTAAAGTAAAGCCTTGCGAATGATACATTGGCTTGCGAAGCAAACGATGTTGGAATTCTCTTGCTTGCCTAATGATCTTGATCTTCGCAATGGTTGATAGTCGATATCACCATTGCGGAGGTTTTCAACCATCCGTAAGGTGAATTTAATTCAACCCGACTCGGGTTTTTTAAACTCGAGTCGAGTTGGTGTAGAAAGGAGAAAAAATGATCAAAGATTGGAAGGGAAAATATTCCAAAATAATGAAAGATTTTGAGGGATATTCGATAGGAAAAATATTCAAATATTTAAATGATCCTGAAATAATCTCGCTTGCTGGTGGACTTCCTTCACCAGATATGTTCCAAAAAACTCAGATGAGAGAAGTATCAAAGAAACTATTAGAAAATAACTTAGAGAATATCTTCCAATATACTGCCGTTCCAGGTGAAGAGAGTCTTAAAAATGCTATTATAGAATTTCTGAAAAGAGATGATATTAACATTACAAAAGAGCAAGTTGTGATAACTTCTTCCGGACAGCATGGCTTAGATTTAACTGGAAGATTATTCCTCAATTCCGGTGATGTGATTATGATAGACCGTCCTACTTTTGCCGGAGCTATTGTTGCCTTTCAAATGCAAAATCCACAGATCATTGGAATTGATATGGAAGATGATGGACCAAATGTAGATGAATATAGAAAGAGACTTTCTGAGATGGATAAAAAACCTAAATTTATTTATGTTGTACCGGATTTCCAAAACCCCACAGGCATAACAACCAGTTTAAAAAAACGTGATGCACTTCTTGATCTCAGTTATGAATTTGATATTCCAATAGTGGAAGATAGTCCATATCGCGATTTGCGTTATCGTGGTGAATCTATTCCTTCAATATTTTCTTTAGATCAGAGAAGAAATGGATCAAACGTGATCGGGCTTTATACATTTTCAAAAATATTTTGTCCTGGCATCAGAGTTGGATTCAATATAGGAGCAAAAGAAGTTATTGAAAAAATGGGTAATATCAAAGGTGGCAATATTCTAAATACACCAAAATACAATCAGGATCTTTGCACAGCATTCTTAACTGAAATGGATTACGATGCTCATATGGAAAAATGTAAAGTATATTACAGCGAGAAACTCGATGTGTTTTTGCAATCTATGGAAAAACATTTTCCAAATGAGTGGAATGTGAAATGGACAAAACCGGAAGGAGGCTTATTCCTCTGGGTTTCGCTTCCTGAAAAGATAGACACAATGAAATTATTTTATGAAGCAATTAAGTATAAAGTTGCTTTTGTTCCGGGTGAAGTTTTTTATGGAGAAAATCCCAGCACAAATCATATGCGGATTAACTTTTCGTTTGCATCCAAAGAGCAAATTGCAGAAGCGGTGAAGAGATTGGCAGATTGTGTGAAAACACAAATTTAGGAGAAACAAGTGGATCTTGGGATTAAAGATAAAGTTGCATTAGTAACCGCTGCTAGTAAAGGTTTAGGGAAAGCTGTGGCAACTCAATTAGCTCTGGAAGGTGCAAAAGTTATCATTTGCTCCCGAAACTTGGTATCTTTACAAAAAGCTAAAACCGAGATCAAAGAAAAAACAGATAAAGAAGTTTCAATCATTGCTTGCGATGTCACCGATGAAAAGCAAGTGAAACAAATGATAGATTCTATAATACAGGAATTTGGAACTATTGATATTCTAGTTACAAACGCAGGTGGTCCTCCTGCGGGTGGTTTTAGTGATTTTGATATTGGGGATTACCGAAAAGCTGTTGAGTTGAATTTGTTAAGTACTATTTCACTCTGCCAAAAAGTTGTCCCGCAGATGCAAAAACAAAAATGGGGCAGGATCGTGATGATGACTTCAGTTTCAGTTAAACAGCCTATCAATAACTTGAT
>JAGGWC010000117.1 GCA_021157645.1 Candidatus Cloacimonadota bacterium
ATTATAAACTATATCGTAATATGATTATGGTCGCTGATGACATCATGGAGACTTCCTATTTGGATACTAATATTCCAAATGGAACATATTGTTACAATGTAAGAGCCGTATACAGTGGAGGCTATCAATCAGCTCTTTCCACAGATGCTGTCATAGAACATGTCCAGACTAATACAGATAATGTTATTATCCCCACCACGACTTCTCTCATCGGTAACTATCCAAATCCTTTCAATCCTACGACTAATATTAAATTCAGCCTTAAAGCTGATTCTAAAGTATCACTCAATATTTACAATATTCGAGGTCAGAAAGTAAAAATATTGATCAATGAGAATATGCAAGTTGGATATCATTCAATAGTTTGGAATGGACAAGATGATTCTGGTAAGAGTTTACCGAGTGGAGTTTACTTCAACTATTTTAACGCAGATAGTGACGGTGGCGATTACACAAGTGTTAAGAAAATAATCCTTTTGAAATAAGTAGAGATGGCTCATTGAGCTGTCTAAAAGAAAGGTAGATCAATGATCTACCACTACAAAGATTAATGAAGTTAAACTTGAAAGCCCAGTTTAGCAATTGCTAACTGGGCTTTTTAGAATATATTAAATTCTTTTTGGAACCTTTATTGCATATATATTGTGGCAATAAATTACGTTAGGAGTAAGAATAATGAAAAAGAAATTTATATTTGTTTTGGTAAGTTTAATTATTATGAGTGCGGCTCTTTCCGCAACTGTTATAAACAAGGAATTTACATTTAACGAACCAACAATTAAAAAAACTGATAATTATGACAGGATCACAATTGATGGATTATCCTACAATTATGAACCGGGACATCCAGAAATTCCGATGTTACCAATTCAGATAATTATTCCAGCAGGTGAAGAAGCCGTAAATGTGGGAATAAGCTATAAAATAGCTGAATCTATAACTGGTGCCTATAATGTTTATCCGTGTCAAATACCATACCCAATTAGTTATGAAGGTGAAATCTCATTTGTTGAACCTGCAAATGAAATATATTCTAATAATGAGTTTTATCCTGCAGAACTGGTCTCTGAAGTTACAACACAATATCTTCGCGGGCATTCTATAGCACTTCTTAATCTTTTTCCAGTACAATATAATCCAGTAACTCAAAAGTTGCTTTATTATAGTTCAATCACAATTTCTGTCGAAACACAACCAACTGCACAAGCAGCTTCTTCTTTTCAACGATTCTACCGCGATGATGCTTCAACTAAAAACAGAGTAAAAAAACTTGTATGTAATCCTGAAGAAGTATCCTTTTATCCTGCATCAAATAAAGATCGTGAAATTACTTACGATTATATAATTATTACGAGTTCTGCCCATGAATCAGATTTCGCTGATTTTGTAGAATTCAAAATTGAGCAGGGTTTTAATGTGTTTCTAAAAACAACAAACGAAATATATTCTGAATATACTGGAGCTGATAATAGCGAAAAGGTCAGAAATTTTATTATTGATGCTTATCAAACAATGGGAGCCGAGTACGTTCTCCTTGGTGGAGATACAGCAATAGTCCCATATAGAGGTTTCTGGGTTAATTCTTATGGTACTGAAGATTATAATATTCCCTCAGATCTTTATTTTGCCGGTTTGGATAGGGTTGGCACCGGTACAGGACCAGATTGGAACACTAACGGAGATAATAAATGGGGTGAACATTCCGAAGCTGATTATTACAGCGAAGTTTATATTGGAAGAATTTCAGCAGAAAACTCTACAGAATTTTCTGCAGCTATAAATAAGCAGATAATGTATCAAGACAATCCTGTTATTGCCGATCTGCAAAAATCTTTAATGGTTGGTGAAGAATTGAATAATGCTCCTCAAACTAATGGTGGAGATTACAAAGATGAGATCGCTAGCGGAGGCTATTATAACGGTTATTCGACAGTTGGAATTCCAACAAACTTTGACAATGATACACTTTATGACAGAGATGGAAACTGGAGCGTTAACCAACTTCTTACCAAAATGAACAATGGGATTAACTTTATCAATCATTTAGGACATTCAAATGTCGATTACAATATGAGATTTTACAACTCTACTGTAACCAATAGCAATATCACAGTAAACGGTATAAATCATAATTATTTTATCATTTATAGTCAGGGCTGTCTCCCAGCTGCATTCGAACAAAATTGTATTGTAGAAAAATTTACTACTATTGAAAACGGTTGCGTTGCCTTTATTGGAAACTCCCGTTATGGCTGGTATCAGCCAGGTGGAACAAATTCCAGTTCTCAATTAATGGATAGAGAATTCTTCGATGCTTTATTTGGAGAAGATATAACACAAGTAGGACCAATGAATGCTGATTCTAAGGAAGATAACGCAGCTCAGTGTTCAGACGACAACATCAGATGGGTTTATTATGAACTTACTTTATTTGGAGATCCGTCTTTAGATGTGTGGACAGCAATCCCAGAAGATATTATAGTCACATTTCCACCAAGCATTCCGATGGGAACTACAGAAATTGATTTCCAAACTGATGCACCTTATGCACGTATTGGTCTAATGCAGAATAACGAAATAATAGGAAATGGCATTGCTGATGCAAGCGGGAATGCTACTATTGAATTTTTTGAACCGGTATTAACACCTGAAATAATTTCAGTTTCAATTATTGCACATAATAAAAACCGTTATGAATCGGAACTGGTAATTATTTCTAACGAGCCATATGTAATTTTTGAATCGTATAGTATTAATGACCCTCTAGGAAATGGTAATTTATTACCAGATTTTGGTGAGAATATAACATTCGATATGTCTCTTCAAAATGTTGGAACTCAAACAGCAAACAGTGTAACTGCAGTTCTTTCTGTTGAAGATGATTATATTAACATTACTTCAGATAACAATATTTTTGGCGATATGACAGCTCAACAAATTGTAACTGTTTCTGATGCATTCACTCTGGATATTGCAGATGATATACCGGATCAACATAATGTAATATTCACTCTCGTAGCTTCCGGTTCGGGACAAAATGACTGGACTTCAAACTTTAATATGACCGTTAATGCTCCTGAGTTATTCTCTGATACGTTTATTGTCAGTGATGTCTCCGGTAATAATAATGGAATTATTGATCCTGGAGAAGATGTAAATCTTATAATTTCTGTAGAAAATATAGGTCATGCAAATTCCCCAACAACTTTTGTTTATTTAACTTGCGATAATAGTGACATTTCTATTGAAACTGGTATTATTGAAGTTGGCCAAATTACAGCACAGAATAATACAAATGCAATTTTCGAGATATCAGCAGATTCTAACATCCCATTTGGAACAAGTATTGATTTTGAATTAACTATTGTTTCGGGTTCTTATGTTTTTGTTACTTCTTTCTCAAAATCTGTTGGAATAATCATAGAAGATTTTGAAAGTGAGGATTTTAATGCATTTCCATGGGAATTTGCCGGTAATGCTGACTGGACAATATCCAGCGAATCGCACGAAGGTTCATTTGGAGCGAAATCTGGTAATATAGATTCTTGGCAAACATCTTCATTAATTATTGAAGTGGATATTATTTCTGATGGAGATATCAGTTTTTGGAAAAGAGTTTCTTGCGAAGATGATCCTAATAATGATTACGATTATTTACATTTCCTCATCGACGGAGTTGAGCAAGGAAGATGGGATGGAGAAGTAGCTTGGAGTGAAAGCTCTTACCAGGTTTCTGCAGGCATTCATACTCTTAAGTGGGAATATTACAAAGATGGCTATGTGAATAGTGGCAGTGATTGTGGATGGATCGATTACATTATATTCCCAGCACTAAACATAATATCACCTCCAATTATTCATGTTAATCCTACAATTGTAGAGAAAGAATTAGGATTAAATCAAATAGGTGAAGAAATTGTTGAGCTTTCAAATATTGGTGGAGAGATATTGAATTATACTATCACTTTATCCAATTCACCCGAGTGGTTAGCTATAGATCCAATAACAGGTAGTTTAAATTCCAATGAAATGGATGAAATAACATTAGACTTTGATACTAACGGACTTGAAGCTGGGCAATACTCAAGCTCTATGCTAATAGAAAGCGAACTTGGTGATCAAACAATTGTGCCTGTTGTTCTTACAGTAATAGCAACAGGAGTTAATGGTAATTTACCAACTGTTACAGAATTAACCGGTAATTATCCAAATCCTTTTAATCCCATAACAAACATTAAATTCAGTTTGAAAACTGAATCAAAAGTATCACTTACAATCTATAATATCCGTGGACAAAAAATTAAAACTCTTATTAATGACAATATACAAGCAGGATATCATTCTGTTATTTGGAATGGTACTGATAAATCAGGTAAAGATGTATCAAGTGGAGTTTATTTTTCCAGATTCGATTCTGAAGACAGACATGAATATGGAAGATATACAAGTGTTAAAAAAATAATCCTATTAAAGTAATTCGTGGAGGAGATTATGAAAAATAGTAAATTAATTATTGCCATATCGTTAATTTTTGCTCTAGGTAGTACATTATTGTTCGCAGAAAGCGGATATAATGTAAACTTCTCACAGACCACAACTGATGAAATTAACTTAGATTTTAATCTTATAAATTACGAGGTAGAACAAACTATCCAAAATGGTGTGACTTATTCAAAAATTAATTTTGAAAACAGCGTATCAACCAAGAAAAAAGGATTCGCAGAACTTCCCTTTATTCACACTACAATTCAATTATCAGACACAAAAAATGTAACAACAGAAGTAATTGTGAATAATTATGTTGAATATCAACTTGATCACCCGCTTCTACCTTCTCGTGGAACAATCTACAGGAATCAAGATCCTTCTTCGATCCCGTATGAAATTGCAGAAGAATCTATTTCTAATGAATTCTATCCGGGAAATATTGCTGAAACAATGGAACCTTTTATTCTCCG
>JAGGWC010000028.1 GCA_021157645.1 Candidatus Cloacimonadota bacterium
AGTTAAATTCCTGATAAATTTAGCAAGAAAAACTTATTTTGTTGAGATCGTTCTAATCAGTGTTGTTCAGATAATATGCTATTACATTTAAAAGATTTACTTCTCCAATCACGTGTTTTTGTTTATCTACCACAGGCATTTCATTAGTTTTTTCTCGCATCATAATGGTTACCATTTCAGAAATTAATGAATCCTCATATACAAAGACAGGCCTTGTGTTCATTATTTCCACAGCTTTCTGAGCAGTTGTATATTCCATGAAAGAACCAATCTTAAATGTTTCATTATCCTGCATCAAGCTGAAAGTGGGAAACAAATATTGGATTATATTGTTCATTCGGATTGATCCGATAAGAACTTTCTCTTCATCAACAATATAGGCATGTCGCGAACGTGTATCCACGATGATCTTTTCTAAAGCATCGCGGATACTGGTGGTCGGTGTAACAATAGCAGGATTTACATCGATCAGATTACTGATATCTTTAACTTTGGCATTTGCTAGAAATTCTTCATTCATTATTCCCTCTTATTTAATTTCGCCGGCTTTTTTCAAAGCGATCTTCGTTAGGATCGGTCCGATAATTTCAAAGAATATACAAGTTGCTGTGATCGTTGTTATCACAATGGAGCCAATCTCATCACCGATTGTTTTACCACTTACAGTATCAATGATCATTCCCATGCCTTTTATTTCCTGCTTCAGCATCAGGCTCAAACCAATAGCTACTCCTGCTTGGGAAAGAATTCCCAGACCAATATAATTCTTAATATTTTTCTCTGCTTTTCCTACAACTGCTCCTAAACGCGCACCACTAATCAAACCAAGAGAACGGCTAAAAATATAAATTACACCCAACACACCCAGAGATGGAAGAGCCTTTACGTGCAGATTTGCTCCTGCCAGGGTGAAGAAAAGAATAAACAATAAAGGCAGGAGTAGGGGTAGTTTATCCTGGATGGCAGAGATCAAATTGCGAGGTTGAGTATTCACAATAACCATACCGATGATCATATTTGTGAGAATGAGGGAAAGATGTAAAAGTTGGCAAAAACCGCAAGCGATCAGCACAAAACCGATTGTAAGGATAAGAACATCGTTGGTATTTTTTAATTTTCTTCCCAAAATAGCATAAAATATTGAAATCACCGATGCTACAATAAAGCTGATCAGAATCTCTTTTAGCGGGTAAAGGATCGTTTGCAAAAGACCCGCTGAAGCTACACCAGTTTGAGTTAAGAGAATGTCTTTAACTACAACAAGGGTAAAACCGAAAATAATAATACCAAGACCATCGTCAAATCCAACCACAGCATAAAGAGCTTTGGTTAGATTTCCCCGCGCTTTGAATTCCTGAATCACAGCCACAGTTCCGGCTGGAGCACTAGCGGGAGCAATGGCAGCAAAAACCAGAGATAAAGCTAAATCATGCGTGAGAAAATAAAGGAATAAAAATACCAGAATAAATGTCCCAAATGATTCGAAGATGATGATGTAAATTATGCTTCTTCCCAGTTTTTTTAAAGTTTTGAGATTGAGTTCTAAGCCTATACTAAGAGCTACAAAGCCTAAAGCAATATCTGGTATGAATACAAGCTTTTCCTGCATGTTATCGGTCAAAAAATTAAAACCTGACGGTCCCATAATTACTCCCAGAATCATATAGCCGATAATGGCAGGGAGTTTAAGATAGCGCATATTTCGACCAAAATAAAATCCGATAATCGTGATCATACCGAAAATTAATAAAATTGGAATATTATAGTTATGTATATGTTCCATTATTATAACCTAGATATTCAAGGAACCATTTAAATAATAAATATCCTGAACAAAATATAACAATCCAGGATCAGTTTGACTTTTTTCAATTAACATATTTAATTTTTTGGCTGTATCATTTACAAAAGATTTGCGTACAATAGCAGTGATCACTCTATTTTGCTGCGGTTGATTTTCATGCCAGAACATAGAAAAAAGAGGCATCTTGTAGAGATATTTACTGGCATTTTCTGCTTCCACAATATAAAAATTACAATCCTCGATACTCGTGAAAATATCAAGAATTTCTTCAAAACACTGTTCATATTTATCATTGTTCTGTACTACCACCTGAAAAAGCTGATAAACATTTTGTTCTTCCAGCTTTTCTTTATCCAGAGTGTGCCTTAAGAAAGTTTCTCTAATAGCATTTGGAGAATTTGCCAATAGTAATTTATTGATGTTATCCTGATTGCGCAGATAATTGGAAATAGTACTTAAAATACGTAAATGTTGAGTTTTATGCGAAGAAGGTGCAATGATGAAAACGAAGATTTTTGTCAGTTTTTTATCAAGAGAATCAAATTCAACTCCCTCGGAGACAATCAGAATTCCCAGAATAAAATCAGAAATTCCTTCCATAGCACAATGCGGAATGGCAATTTGATTGCTAAATCCTGTTGAACCGAGTTTCTCACGAGTTTGCAACGATTCATAGATTTTTTCTTCGCTATATTTTTGCAGAATCGGATTTTTCGCTGCTAAATGAGCAATTATTTTAAGAACCGATTTCTTATCTGGTACCGATTGTTTGATGTCTATACAAATTTCCTGCAACATTTTCTCCATTGTCATAACATCCTCCTTGCGCTTAAAGATTAAAATGTACAAATTTCTCATGAGATTTATATGTAAAGAACATTTTGAAAAACCTAAAATTTATAAACCAAGTCTAACTTCTAAAAAATAATTTCGAATAATAACATTTGCATAAAGCTAAATGAAATTACAAGTCTACTTTACTTTAATTTGACACAAATAACTTTAATAATTATTTAATGCATGTATGGAAAATGAAATTAATGTTGATGATCAAAATATACCTGTCGTAGAGAAATTCGGGACATTCTTGGGAGTATATACACCAAGTGTACTCACGATTCTCGGACTTGTAATGTACCTCCGTTTTGGCTGGGTTCTAGGAAATGTGGGACTTGGGTTTACATTGTTAATCGTTCTATTAGCTAGTTCTATTACCTTTATCACTGCACTCAGCGCTTCAGCAATTGCAACAAATATGCACGTTGGTGTAGGTGGAGAATACTATATGATTTCCCGCAGTTTAGGTTTGGAACTTGGTGGTGCTATTGGAATCCCTCTCTATTTATGCAGAACACTCAGTATCACCTTTTACAGTTTCGGTCTTGCAGAAGCAGTTATGATATTCTGGCCAGCTACTCTGGGAATTATGCCTGCACACATGATACAGATAATAACTGCTGTTATCATCGTGGGAATTACAATACTTTCCGGCAAAAGTGCTGCACTTACGCTCAAATTGCAAATCCCCATTTTGATTGCTGTTGGATTATCCATATTAGCATTACTTATTGGTGCTTTAACTGGAAGTTCACAAACTCCTGAAATGACAATAACGCTTCGAACAGCACCAAAAGGTTTTTGGTATGTGTTTGCAGTTTTCTTCCCGGCTGTTACTGGTTTTACTGCTGGTATCGGCATGAGTGGTGATTTAAAAGATCCACGAAAATCCATATCAAAAGGGACTCTATTAGCAGTTGGCACAGGGTTACTTATCTATTTATTTATTCCACTTATTTTGGCTTTCACCAGTAAAATAAGTCCAGAAGGTCTGGCGTCTGCCGGAGTAGAAACTTGGAGCAAAATTGCCATTTTTGGCTCTTTACTTATTGTTCCCGGTATATTTGGTGCGATTCTTTCTTCTGCTTTTGGCAGTGTTTTGGGAGGTCCTAGAGTTCTGCAGTCACTCGCTCAAGATAGACTGGCTCCTTCCATCCTAGCAAAGCTTTCTAAAACCGGACAACCTACTATTTCTACATGGATCAGTGGTGTTATTGCCTTGATTGCTGTTGCTCTAGGTGATTTGAATACAGTTGCTGAATTTGTTACTATTCTCTTCCTCACTCTTTATGTTATGATTAATTTTAGTGCAGCTATAGAAAACCTAACCGGCGATGCTTCCTATCGACCAAAAATAAAAGTTCCCTGGTTTGTATCGTTGCTTGGTTCCTTTGGAGCAATTGCAGTGATGTTCCTGATCAGCCCCATAGCATGTATTTTGGCAATTGCTTTTGAGATCATCTTATTCTTGGTTTTGCGAAAACGTTCAATGCAAAAAGAATGGGGTGATGTAAGAGCAGGATTTTGGAGAACTCTTGCCCGTTTTGCCCTCTTAAAATTGAAAAAACATGCAAATGATCCACGTAACTGGCGACCTAATATTCTGGTTTTTGCCGGTGATGTGAAAAAGCGCTTGCCACTGGTACAATTGGCAAACTATTTAAATCAACGCCGCGGGATATTAACTGTATGCAACATGATAATCGGTAATCTAAAAAGGAATGAAATCAACATTAAAAAAGAAACTGAAAAGATGAACGAAGTTTTAGATCAAGCTGGGATATTAGCTTTTAATGAAGTAAATGTTGTTTCTATGTTTGAGAGTGGAACAATAAATATTACTCAGGCTAATGGTATCGCCGGTCTGCATTCCAATACAATCATGTTTGGATGGTCAGACAAAAGAAAGCGAATGATCTCAATGCTCAAAACAATCCGGACAATTTCAGGATTACATAAAAGTTCATTACTGGTTCGAATAAATAAATTACCTGAATTATCCAGTCGGAACAGAATGGACATTTGGTGGCGTGGTAAACACAGCAATGGTGATTTGATGCTTTTACTAGCATATTTACTTAGCTTAAACAATGAATGGAAAAACGCAAAGATCCTAATTCATACAATCATTCTGAGAGAAGAGGATCGTGAATTCATGACGAAAAATGTACAGGATATGATCGATGAAGTGCGCATTAAAGCAGAACCAAAAATTATTATAAAACCTCAAGATAAATCTGTTACCGAAATAATTCATGAGCACAGCAAAAATGCAAATGTTGTCTTTATGGGATTAAAACTTCCATCTGATGGTGAAGAAAAAGATTATGTAGCTAGGTTGGAAGAACTTTCCGATGGATTGGAAACAACTGTTTTTGTACGTAATGCAGAAGAATTCGCCGGTGAAATGATTTAAAAACAAATTGTTAATATTATTAATAAAAAGTTTTGGAGGAAATATGAATGACTCAAGATATGTATGTCCAAAATGTGGAAATACTCAATATGAAACGGATGAATTCCGTGCAACCGGTGGAATGTTCAGTAAAATTTTTGATGTTCAGAATAAAAAATTCACAACAGTAATCTGCACTCGCTGTAAATATACCGAGATCTATAAAGTTGATTCCAGCACTCTCGGAAATATCTTTGATTTCTTTACTAATTAGGACAAGAAGATGAATAAAATAGTCGTTCTCGGTGCAGGAATGGTAGGCAGAGCAATTGCTATAGATCTGGCTAAAAAGCACAATGTTGTATCAGCTGATATTTGTGAAGAAAGTTTAAAAAAATTAGAAGCAATCGAAAATATTAAAACAATAAAAAGTGACTTATCTAACAAAAAAATTGTTAAGAAAATAATCAAAGATTCTGATCTTGTTGTGAATGCTGCTCCTGGTTTCATGGGATTTGAAACATTGAAGACAATAATAGAATCCGGCAAAGATGTGGTTGATATTGCCTTCTTCCCTGAAGATGTCTTGCAACTTGATGATCTAGCAAAAAAGCATAAAGTTACAGCCATAATGGATTGCGGTGTTGCACCTGGCATGAGTAATGCAATCTTGGGTTACCACAACACAAAAATGATTGTTGAAGATTTTGAATTTTATGTTGGTGGACTTCCACAAATAAGAACTCTTCCTTTTCAATATAAAGCGCCTTTCTCACCTATTGATGTTATCGAGGAATATATCCGTCCTGCACGATTTGTGGAAAATGGAAAGACAGTTATCAAACCTGCCTTATCTGACACTGAGTTGATTGAGTTTGAAAACGTGGGAACTCTGGAAGCATTCAATACAGATGGTTTACGTTCACTTATCAAAACGATGAAAATTACCAATATGAAAGAGAAAACTCTTCGGTATCCGGGTTATATTGATCAAATTAAATTGCTCAAAGATTACGGTTTCTTCCAAACTAAAGAAATAGAAATTGATGGGAAACAAATTCGTCCAATCGACCTGACATCCAAACTTCTGATCTCAAAATGGAAGCTGGAAGATGATGAACCAGAATTTACTATTATGAAAATAATTATTTCAGGAATTGAAAATGACAAAAAAGTAAAATACATTTATGAACTTTTTGACAAATTTGATACAAAAACTCAAACATCATCTATGGCTCGAACAACAGGATATGCTTGTACATCCGCAGTTGAACTTGTGTTAAATGGAAATTATACAGAAAAAGGATTGTTTCCACCTGAATTCGTAGGTGCAAAAAATGATTGTTTAAAAAAAATGTTGGCATATCAAAAGGATAGAAATATAATTTATAAGGTTTCGAGAAAGGAAAATTAATGAAGGCACAGATATTCGCATTGATCACAGCTATCGCCTGGGGTGTTGGTGGATATTTTGAGAAAAAAGGATTACATCTTGGAAACCTAACTCCGCAGATGGGGATTACAATTCGTACATTTGTAGCTCTCATAATATTGGGAATTGTAAGTTATCCTCAATGGAAAACAATTCCACAAGCTGGTTCTAAAGCTCTTCTCTATATGATCGTCGGTGGAGGTGTTGTAGCTGGTGCTATTGGGATGCTCTGTTTTTATATGGCAATAAAGGGTGCCCCACTTAGTAAGGTAATGCCGATTGCGTTTACTTCTCCACTCTTTGGAGCATTGATGGGAATGATCTTTGGTGGTGAAGCTGTTACTGTAAAAAGTATCATTGGAACAGTAATGACAATAGGTGGAATAATTATTTTAACTATTGGTTAAGCAAGACTTGACTCAAAATGAAGTAAAATGAATTTGAGTCGAGAATTGCTATAATCAAATTGTTCTCGCCCCAAGCTCCACATCGGGGCAAGTCCAATTAATAAGGAAGAAATATGGAAGAATCTAAAAAAAGATATATCGGAGCAACAGCAATTATACTGGCGGCGATCATGTGGGGTTTTGACGGTGTTGTTCTTACTCCGCGTTTGTATAATCTTAATATTGGCTTTGTAGTTTTCATGCTGCATTTTGTACCATTTGTACTAATGAATACATTCCTATTTAAAGAATATAGAAGGATTAAAACTTTTACTAAAGCAGACTTTTTACTTCTAGGTGGAATTGCATTTTTCGGTGGAGCACTCGGTACATTAGCAATTGTAAAAGCTCTATTCTTGGTTCATTTTGATCA
>JAGGWC010000230.1 GCA_021157645.1 Candidatus Cloacimonadota bacterium
AACCAGGAAATAAAACACGTTCCGTAATATTTGCCTGATCAAGTTTATCGCGGATCTCCCATTTTAATTCTTTCGGAATAATTATCTTCATCCAGATCTTGGGATATTTTTTTAGCCATTCATCCATTGCTGATTGCGGATTAGATGAAATTGAGAAAAAAGCAAATTGATTTATAAACCTGTCATCAATGGAAGGTGGTTCAATAAACAGTGTAAAATCTTTAGTAGAAAGATTCATAAGATCGCTCAGAGAATTCACATGATCCAACAGGATTCTGCTGGTAAATACATTCGCTCCCTCTTTCTGTAATTCATTACACAGTATTTCCGGAACATTATTATTAACCTCAATATAATCAACTGCCCAGATAGCCCCATCAATATCAAATTTCTCAATATTTTCAGTTGCAAAATGCATTGCAACATAGGGAGAATATGTCCAATCCATCAACCGTGTTGGAAGTCCATGATGCTGGGCAACCGAAAGCCAGTGCCAGAACGAATCATGCTCCACAACATTTTGATGAGCATATTTACTGAAATTTCTGAGCAGGTGATTTTCCAATTGTGTATAATCTCCACCTAGTCGCATCAGAGTGGTTTCCAATCTATAATCGGAATCAGATAATCCTCTAAAAGCATATTTTGAACGATATCTTCCAATCTTGGGATTCCAGGAATTTTCAAATAATTTTTCCTGCAGGTCGTTCCAACTTTTAATACGATATTCGTTTTTCATAATACCTTCCTTTATATTCTGAAAAGTCTAACTAATAAACTATTTGTCACACTGAGTAGGAGTGAAACGACGTATCGAAGTGTGAATCATTTTTTTCTTTCTCACTATCCTTCGATACATCCGGCAACTGTCGGACACTCAGGATGACATCAACACTCTAAATTGTAGAATTAATTAATCACCAATATTAATATGCTTTATAAAATTTGCTGCAGAATTCTGTTCAAATCTGAGCCTGTTTCTCGGGTCAAATGATTTATTATTACTGTCACGTAATTCCATATGTAAGTGGGAAGGCTTCCCACTGTTCCTAATATTTCCGGTAAGTCCCGTAAGACCAACTACAGTATTTCTATCTACTTTCTGATTCAGTTCCACAAATACCTCATTCAAATGAGTATAAATACTTTCAATTCCTTCCGGGTAAAGTATTCTGATGGTTTTTCCGTACTCAATTTTCATGGAATCTATGATCCCATCTGGTTTTGTATATTGAACCTGAACCATGAAATGAGGATTATCGCTTACTTCCGTGACTATACCAAAATTAGTAAGCGGATAAATTGGAGTGTTTTCCGGAACAAAAAGATCGATACCTTCATGAATCCTTTTGCGTTCACGTGTTCCGCGACCGCAACCATAATGATCTGCCCAACGATTTCTGATATATTTTTTTATCAGTTCATTAAAATCCATTCCATCTTTAAAGGGTGAACTGTAATGATAGAAATTATCTATAAAATCTGCTGTAAAAACAACTACTGGTCCATTAAACGAAGATGATTTTACCACAACCATAGAATCTGCTTCACTAGTAAGAACCGTTATATTATCAATCCTATTTTTCAATAATTTAATGTAGAAGAAATCAGTAACTACAATTATCAATAAAATAGTAATACTAACCACCCGAATCAAAGATGCACCAATTTTCATAAAACCTCTTTTAATAATTTTTTCATACTCCCTATGAGGAGTCCATAGTATTTACTATTTTCGTTACATTCCCCAGATCGGAACTATTGAAATAACTAAAAAAAATTTCTTTGTTCCTATTTAATTTTCAACTTTATAATTTGAAATTATTTGGCAATATTTTTCTATAAAACAATATGTAGAATTGTGACATAAAAGTAGTTTAGTGCTATTAATTTCAATGTATACTTGACAGTAAAACCGCCGGTAAAATATTTTGTTCGTCCGATCATCAAATAGTATAGAAAAATAAGGAGATAGAATGAAAACTGAAACTCCAAAAGCAGATAAGATCAAGCAAGATTGGTATCTGGTGGATGCAGAAGATATGGTATTAGGAAGATTAGCGACTCAAATCGCTACAATCATCCGTGGAAAAAACAAGCCATATTTTAGTCCGCATCTCGATACCGGTGACTACGTTGTAGTTATCAATGCTGATAAAGTCAGGCTTACAGGAAATAAGGAATTACAGAAAACCTATAAACGTTATAGCGGTTATCCTGATGGACAAACTGTTATCCCATTCAAAAGAATGATTCAGGAACATCCTGAAAGAATTATAGAACATGCTGTAAAAGGAATGCTTCCGAAGAACATCTTGGGAAGACAAATATTCACCAAGCTTAAAGTATACGCTGGGACAGAGCATCCTCACAAAGCTCAAACTCCCAAGCTACTCAATTTATCTAGTTAGGGAGATATCAAATGCAATATTTTGATGCTGTAGGAAGAAGAAAAAAATCAGTCGCAAGAGTTCGATTAACCCCTGGAACAGGGAAACGAATTGCCAATAAGATCACAATGAAAAAACACCTTCAACGTGAAACTCTCGAAATGATCATTGAACAACCACTCAATCTTGTTGGACTTTCCGATAAAGTTGATATTAGTGCTAATGTTAATGGTGGTGGTCTTTCCGGTCAAGCAGGTGCAATCCGTCATGGTATAGCTCGTGCTCTTGTAAAATATGATGAAGAATTAAAAAGTGAATTAAAGAAGAACGGATTCCTTACTCGAGACTCACGTATGGTGGAAAGAAAGAAACCAGGTCGACCAAAAGCGAGAAAGAAATTCCAATTCTCTAAACGTTGATTAAATATTCAGTTTAAATATTATAAACTGATCACACTATTCGGATATATGCAAAGCGGTGTCCGGCAACAGCCGGATTGAATTGTAGACGAAGCCGGATAGGAGAAAAAGAACCGTAAATAAAGGAGAAAAAAATGTCAGTAGTAACAATGAAATCTCTCTTAGAGAGCGGAGTTCACTTTGGTCACCAAACTTATAAGTGGAATCCAAAAATGGATAAATACATTTTCATCAAAAGAAATGGTATCCATATTTTAGACCTTAAACAAACCCTCGATGCAATCAATGAATCTTACATGTTCATCAAAGATATAGTTTCCAAAGGTGAAACAGTACTTTTTGTTGGAACTAAGAAACAAGCACAAGAAGCTGTTGTAAATGCAGCTAAAAAATGTGGTGGTTTTTACGCTTCAAATCGCTGGTATGGTGGAATGCTCACTAATATGAAAACCATCCGACGTAGTATCGAAAAATTAGATTATTATGAGCAAATAGTAGAAGATGGAACTATCAATAGTTTTACTAAACTTGAAGCTACTAAAATGAAACGAATCTACGATAAGATCAATTTTGGTCTTAATGGAATTCGCGAAATGGATAAACTTCCAGGTGCTGTTGTTATTGTTGATATTATCAAAGAGAATATTGCGCTTTTAGAAGCCAAAAAACTTGGTATTCCAATTGTTGCAATGGTTGATACTAATGCAGATCCTGACTTTGTAGATTATGTTATACCCGCTAATGATGATGCTATCAGAGCTATTCAGCTTATCACCGATATTATGGCAAATGCTGTGAACGAAGGAAAAGAAGCAATGCTTGAAGGAGCAGATCTTGTCCAACCGGAAGAGAAAAAAGAAGAAAAGAAAGTAGAAAAAGCTGTTGATAAGAAACCTGTTAAAAAGATAGAAGATACACCTAAGAAAGAAGCAAAAAAGGAAGTGAAAAAAGAGACAAAAAAAGAAGAAACTTCCAAACCAGAAAAAAAAGCAGTTAAGAAAGAAAGCAAAAAAGAAGAAGAGAAACCAAAAAAAGAAACTAAGAAAGAAGAAGCTTCCAAACCGGTTAAGAAAACTGCTAAGAAAAAAGAAATAAAAGAAACTGAAGAAAAACCAAAGAAAACAACTAAAAAAACAACTAAGAAAACTGAAAAAGAAGCTTAGTTAAAAGATTTAAATTAGGAGAATATTATATAATGAGTATCTCAGCAAAATTAGTTATGGAACTCAGAGGAAAAACTGACGCAGGAATGATGGACTGCAAGAAAGCTCTGATTGAAACAAATGGAGATTTAGAAGCTGCCGCAAATTACTTAAGAGAAAAAGGTATCAGTAAGGCTGCAAAAAAAGCTAGCAGAATTGCGGCTGAAGGACTTGTATT
>JAGGWC010000131.1 GCA_021157645.1 Candidatus Cloacimonadota bacterium
GAGATACTGTGGTTGTATTGGAAGCTATGAAGATGTTCAATAATCTGGAAGCTCCCTGCGATGGAATTATAAAAAGTATTGCACAAAAAGTAGGAGACTCCGTTTCTAAAGGTGCTATTCTCTGTTATATAGAATCTGATAAGAAATAACTATGGGATTACTGTTTTATTAAATATGACATGATTCTCGTTAGTAAGTTGAACTTGCAAACGTAATTTTTGTAGATTAAAAAAATTATTTTAAGTATTTCTTATCTACCCATCCAGACCATGATTCATCATTTGGTGTGATCGTAAATTTTATCCAATTATTTTTTTCATAAACTACAAAAATAGTAACACCCTTCATTAATTTTCCGATTGGATCAACAGCATAGTAAGTTCCCGGGCCTATATGAATATTAATATTATTAGTATTACAAATCATAGTTATTTGTTCTTTTTTATCTTTAAATTCATCTTTTGGTTTCACAGAATATTGGATTGTTTCAGTGAGTGACTCATCTTTGGCAATTGATTCTTCTTTTGTTATTTGAGGTACTGAAACACTTATATCAGATTTTGACACCACCCAGTAATCTGAAATGAAATGAACATCTTTTTTCAGCTTATCTCCAATTTTTATGGCATTTGCTCTTGAACAAGAATCCACTAATCTAAGTCTGTAAAAAGTTTTTCCATTTTTTACAGTAGTAGTTATCTTGGTTTTGTAACCCGCTTTTTCTAAAATCTTCTTTTTATCCTCAACAAAATTTCTCTCTGTACTTGCAAGTATTTGGATCTCAAAATCATCATTCGAAGAAGGAGAAATAATCTTTGTTGTTTTAGGAGTTTGAGTTACTGTTGCTTCGATCTCATCTACATTTTTTCCATCTTTGATCTCATCTAACCAGAAAGAAGAAATGTTTGGAGAACTTGTCACAATTTCATTTCCCAGCCTGTTCCCTTCCAACTTACTGTATAATCCGCTCAATCGCAGACGATAAAAAGTACTTTTACTTGTGGAAAGAGTATGGATATCACATTCATAACCTTCAAGTTTAAGTTCAGTTTTAATTTTTTCAACTTTAGTATAGTCATTACCTAAAAATAATTGTACTTCATATTTTCGATTTAATTTTATTTTATTTTTTTCTTTATCTATTCCCTCTTGATATTCTGGTTTAATCTGTTCTGTTCCTGAAACTTCAGTTAGATCTATTGAATTTTTATCTTTAATTTCATCATCTATTGATTCTTCTTCAATAACAGGTTGTTGTGCAATCTGATAGTCTGAATTGATCTTTATATTATGGACAATTGTTCCTATTATAAACACGGATACAATGATTAGAGTTCCTACAGCAATTATTATAACAATAAATGATAGTACATTTTTCATGTCTCAATCCTCTTTTTTTTAACTTAAAACTCAAAACTTATTGAATATTAACTAATTATATTTTTTCTATCTTATTTATAATTTTTCATATATAGAAATAAATCATTTTTTTTGGCAACAAAAAAAAATAATAATTCAATTATTTATTATCACAGTTAAGACTTTATTTGACATAAAATATACTATCTCGTTTTCTATAATGGAAAATTAAATTATTTAATTAGGAGAATTTATGCCCTGTTTTTATGCACCGGAGATGAAAAAAAATGAAGATCTTATAATGATCTCAGGAACAGAGTATCATCATATTTGCCATGTCTTCCGTAGAAAAGAAGGAGATAAAATCATCCTGTCCAACGGTAAAGGATTGCTAGCAGAATGTACTATAAAAAGTGTTGATAAAAATCAATTATTTGTTGCTATAAACAAAATAACCGCAATGCAAAAATCTCAACCGCAAATTGCGATAGCTTTTCCTCTCTTAAAGAATAAACATGACAGTATGATCGTAGAAAAATTAACGGAACTGGGTGTAAAAGATTTTTATCCAATCTTAACCGAAAGAACTGTACGAAAATCTTCTGCAAATACTAAAGAAAAGTTTAATAATGTAGCAATTGCTGCCATGAAACAGTGTGATAATGCATTTTTACCAGTAATCCACAAAGTGCAATCATTAACAGAATTGATTGAAGAAATGAAAGATTATATCCCTGTCGCAGCATTGGAAATTGGAAAGCATGAAGCATTAGATCAGATCGTTGCAAATTATAAAAAAAAGTCAATATGCATAATAATCGGACCTGAGGGTGGATTTGATAAAAAGGAAATTGAATATTTACAAAAAAAAAATGTTGCAACTTTTACTTTAGGAAATCACATCCTACGGGCAGAAACCGCAGCAATTACAAGTGTCTCGCAATTAGTAGGAACATATTTGCAAAATGACCCTGAGTACTATTAAAAAATAATGAATAAAGTAATTGTAATTATAGCAAATGCAATCCGCCAAACAGAATTTGAGAATAATACATTCATTGCAGGTGGATTTGTACGTGATAAAATCATGGGGAAAAAGAGTAATGATCTTGATATTGTTGTTTCACTCCCAAATGGTGGGATCAAGTTAGCTCAATTTTTATTTAAAAAAGGATTTTCTTCACGACCGGTAATATTTCATCGATTTGGTACAGCACAGGTAGTTATCACTGGGCATAAAATCGAGTTTGTGATGACGCGAAAAGAATCATATCGTGATAAAAGTCGCAAACCGGATGTTATTCAAGGTACTATTACTGAAGATATTTACCGTCGTGATTTTACAATTAATTCACTTATCATGAATATAATGAATGGTCATATCCAAGATATTTCAGGTATGGGAATTGCTGATATCAAAGCTAAGATAATTCGTGCGACATCAGAGCCAAATATCATTTTCGAAGAAGATCCGCTTAGAATGTTGCGTGCTATTCGTTTTGCTGTGCAATTAGATTTTATTATTGAAAAAAGTACAATGAACGGAATAATTCGGAATGCTAAAATGATAGAAAATATTTCACGCGAGAGAATACGTGATGAACTAATTAAAATTCTTGTCTCTCCCGCTCCTGCTAGTGGAATTAAAATACTGGTGCAAACTGGAATTATGCAATATATAATTCCGGAAATTGTTTTACTAGATGGTGTACAGCAAAACAAATATCATGATAAAGATGTGCTTGGACACACACTCCAGGTTTTGCAAAACATTCATGATGACATCATATTACGCCTATCAGCTTTACTGCACGATATTTCCAAACCTCAAACAAAAACTATTGATGCAAAAGGTATTCATTTTTATCGTCATGAAGTTGCAGGAGCGAAGCGTGCTAGAAAGATATTGACCAACCTTAAATTTTCAAAGGAAACAATTGATAAAGTTGTTAAACTAATTAAGCATCATATGCGCTTAAAATCATTTGGCGATACGCTTAAAGATTTCTCTGATGTAGCAGTGCGTCGTTTAATCTTCCAAATGGGTTCCGAACTTGAACCATTACTATCGCTTATTCATGCCGATAATATTTCCCATTCAAAAGTATACTGTATGCCGGAACAAATTCCTAATTTAAAAAAACGTTTAGTTTCTAATGTACAAAAAATAAATGAAAATAAGTTGCCAGTAACTGGAAGAGATATTATGTTACATTTTGAAATGAGTGAAGGAAAAAATATTGGAAAAATCTTAAATAAAGCTCATGAAATTTGGTTAATGCATCCACTTTGGAATCAAACTGAAATATTAAAAGAGATAAAACTTGAGGAGGAATTATGGAAGAAAAAAAAGTGACCAAAATTGTTCGAGATGCAGTTGTCAAAGCTGTTCACGCTGGGGAAGATGTTGTAACAACCGTTGGAAATGTAACTAAGGAAATAATTTCGACTATCAAAACTGAGGATTTGAACAATAAAGAAAAAGCTCAGAAACTGGCAAAAGAAGCTCTGGAAGGCGCTAAAGAAGGTTTCGAAAAAGCGAAACCGCCAACAGAAGAATTTGTAAAAAAAGCAGCCATTACTATTAGTGATACATTCAAAGAACATGCACCTAAAGTTTCTAGTTTTGTTAAAGAAGTTTTTTCCGGAATCGTTGATGGCACTAAAGAAGTAATCAGTGAACATAAAAAAGACATCAATAAACAGGAAGAAAAGTCTAAAAAAGAAGAATAGTTTATTGGGATATTAATGGTGTTATTATAATAGGATGGAATTTTTTTTTCATCCTATTTTTTGCGTTAATGCTAAATGCAGGATTTGACATTAATAGATAACTTAAAAATATGGCAAAAATATTGAGGGAGAAAAAAAATGAAAAAAATTATAATACTCATTACATTCCTTACATTCGCTTTACTCTTAACAGCTGAAGAAAATTTAAGACATGGCCTCGGATTTACCGGTGGAATGATCTCAGGTAGCGGTTTTTCTTACCGTCAAATGAATGATACCTATGGTTTCCAATTTGCTCTTGGAGCTATCACTCTCGGTGATGGCGATGACATTGAATTTGATGAAATTGGTTTTTGGGAGGAAGATACGCTTTCTACTTATAGCATAGAGGAAGAAGGAATTTTCTATTATACGAATTTCGGTGCTTCCTATTATAAATTCCTGCATAAAGGAGAGAAATCACTATTCTATTTTCTGGTGGGAACTGCTGCTTATATAAATTTTGGTTCAATTGAAGAACAAACTTATGGATACAACCAAGATACTCAATTATGGGAAACTTTAGGAAAGCCGACGGAAGAAAAAGAGATGACGATAAGAACAAATATAGGTATTGGAATTGGAATTGATTACAAACTGACAGAAAATATTCACATCAATCTGGACTGGCCTTTTGTTTATTCAAGAGGTGAAAATGATTTTGATTTAATTATGTATATACCACAAGCTGGTATTCATTACTATTTTAAATAATTTAAAAAACATCTAAATAAGCAGGAGAAAAAATGAGAGTAGTAATAATTGTAATCGATAGTTTCGGAATTGGTGCTTTGCCCGATGCTGAAAATTATGGAGATTCTAATTCAAATACAGCCCTGCATATTTGTAAAACGGTGAAAGGTGAGAAATGGCCTGTTTTGAAAAAGATGGGATTAGGAAACGCATCATTGATTCTTGGGAATAAGCTACCCGGCTGTAATGCAGTAAAGAGTCCTTTAGCGAGTTTCGGTGTGATGAAAGAAAAATCTCCGGGTAAAGATACAACTACCGGACATTGGGAACTTGCTGGGTTAGAACTTGACTCGGCTTTCACAACTTTCCCACCAAAATTTCCCTCCTTTCCTAAAAAATTATTAGCGGATTTTACAAAAGAAACAGGGAAAGAAATTATTGGGAATAAAGCCGCGTCTGGAACTGTTATAATAGAAGAACTTGGTAAAGAACATATGGAAACTGGAAAATTGATTGTCTATACTTCGGGTGATTCGGTTTTTCAAGTTGCAGCACATGAGGATATTGTCCCATTGGAAAAACTTTATGATATTTGTGCAAAAGCAAGAAAACTTTGTGATCAATATCAAGTTGGACGAGTTATCGCCAGACCATTTATTGGTAAGCCAGGTAATTTTACACGTACAAAAGGCAGACATGATTATTCCATAAATTATAAAGGTGAAACCATCTTTGATTTTTTACACAAAGAAAATATAAATACCGTGGGAGTTGGAAAGATTGGAGATATTTTTCTGGAACGAGGGATTAATGATTCCTATAACGATAAAGGCAATAAAGCATGCATCAAGAGAACTGAAGAACTTTTAAGCAAACCTGCAGAAGGTGATGAATTCATATTCGTAAATTATGTTGATACTGATATGCTTTATGGTCATCGAAGAGATCCACAAGGCTATTGTGATGAAGTTGAAAAGATCGATAAACATTTGGGTAAACTTATAGAAGTATTAAGAGAAGATGAACTCCTTATAATTACTGCAGATCATGGTTGCGATCCAACCTTTAAAGGAACTGATCATACAAGAGAATATGTACCGCTTCTCTGTTATCAAAAAAAATCCGAAGTTGTAAATTTGGGAATTCGAGATCAATTTTCTGATGTTGCTGCTTCAGTTGCAGATTTCTTTGGAATACCCGGATATCCTCGTGGAATTTCTTTTTTATAATACTATTAAATAAATGAAAATCTCTAAACCAACTTTACTGTTAGATCTGGAAAAATGCAAAAATAATATTAAGAGAATGGCTAAGAAAGCTAAAAAGAATGATTTAATTTTTAGACCTCATTTTAAAACACATCAATCAATTGAAATAGGAGAGATATTTAAAGAATTCGGTGTTGATAAAATTACAGTTTCCTCTGTGGAGATGGCACAATATTTTGCTGAAGCAGGTTGGGACGACATCACGATTGCCTTTCCGTTTAATCCATTGGAAATTAGTGAAATTGAAAAATTATCTGATAAGATCGATTTAAATATTCTTATCTCATCTTTAGAAAGTGCAGAAAAATTAATTAAATTAACAAGTAAAACATTAAATTATTTCATTGAAATTGATGCAGGATATCACCGTTCAGGGATTTTAGCTGATGATATTATACAAATCGAAAAGACAGTACAACTTTTATCCAAACATAATTTTAAAGGATTTCTCACTCATTCTGGTAATACTTATCAAGCAAAATCTATTGATGAAATATTAATTATTCATCAACAAACTACCTCAATAATGAAAGATCTCAAAAGTAGATTCATAATGCAATTCCCAAAAATTATATCTTCAGTTGGTGACACACCTTCTTGCACTCTTGCAGAAAATTTTGAATATCTCGACGAAATTCGCCCGGGTAATTTTGTATTTTTCGACCTGATGCAATACCATTTGGGAGTTTGTGATCTAACCGATATTGCTGTTTGTGTTGCCTGCCCAGTTGTAGATATTAATCGTGAAAGAAACCAGATTATTATTTATGGAGGAGGAGTTCATCTTTCTAAAGAATTTTTAATGCAAAATGGAAAGAGGAATTTTGGGCAGATTGTTATGTTAAATAAAACAGGTTGGCAGAAATCTACAAAAATATCTCTGTTGATTTCTCTTTCGCAAGAACATGGGATTATTCAAGCTTCTGAAGAATTATTGAATAAAATTTCTATTGGAGATATTATTGGTATTATTCCAATTCATTCTTGCATGACAGCAAATTTACTAAGAAAATACAAAACTTTTAATAATAGATATTTATATCATTTATAAATGAAATCTTAAGCTGACGATACTAATTTAAGTAGTTGAGATTCATTCTCATTAAAGTGCTTGACTAATTAATCCCTTATTTTTTGTGTGTTTTAATGATTAATTAAGGAAGAATTATATGAAAAAAGAAAGAGAACTCTACAGGGATTTTTTGAAATCAAAAAATCTCAAATTTACCAAACCGCGTCTTATTATTATGGAAACTGTATTTGAAAATCATGAACATTTTAATGTAGACAATCTCTATGAACTGATCAAGAAAAAACATAAAAATGTCTCCCGCGCTACGATATATCGCACTGTACCACTATTAGTTGAATCTGGTTTAATAAAACAATCTCTTCGTTGTG
Organism: Candidatus Cloacimonadota bacterium; assembly: GCA_021157645.1. Taxonomy (GTDB): domain Bacteria; phylum Cloacimonadota; class Cloacimonadia; order Cloacimonadales; family TCS61; genus Tenebribacter. Next base: position 7,494 of record JAGGWC010000131.1, read on the forward strand.
AATCAAAAGACATCTATGAGCATACTTACGGTCATGAAAATCATCTTCACTTTGTTTGTGATAATTGTGGTAAGATAATTGAATCCGGTTTCAGTGATGTAGCAATTCTCATTGATCTATTAGCAAAAAATGAAAATTTTGAGATAAAGGAATATAATCTCGGTGCAAGTGGATTATGTAAAGATTGTCAAAAAAAAAAGGATAACTAATGAGAAATAAGCCATTGAACAAAGGACATCAACATAACGATAATCAAGACCACCATGGTCAAAAAACTATTCACGATTTAAGAAATGGAGAGTCCTCAGAAATAAAAGATATTCTCGGCGGAAGACAATTCATCAATAAAGCAGAATCACTCGGTATTAGAAAAGGTGTTAAAATAACTAAAGTATCATCCCAAATGATGCATGGTCCTGTTACTATTAAAGTCGGTCAAACTCAGATAGCTCTTGGTCATAGAATGGCTAATAAAATTATTGTAGAGTAACATTATGAAAAATAATGAACCAATGAAAAAAATACTATTAGTTGGAAATCCCAATGTTGGAAAAAGTGTAATTTTCTCTCGTCTCACGGGAGTGCACGTAGTTGCTTCCAATTATTCGGGAACAACTGTAGAGTTTACAAAAGGAATAATGCGAATTGATACTGAGAGAGCAGAAGTTTTAGATATTCCCGGTACGTACACATTAACTCCCGATTCTAAAGCTGAACAAGTTGCAGCAGAAATGATTAATAATTTCAAAGAAGAAGAAGGAAATATTTTCGTTAACATTATCGATTCTACCAACCTCGAAAGAAACCTGGCACTTACAACAGAGCTTATTAAGAAGAAAATTCCATTAGTAATTTGCTTAAATATGTGGGATGAAGCCAAACATACAGGTATTAATATCGATACTGAAAAATTGGAACAGATACTGGGCGTTCCTGTTGTTCCAACTACCGGAATTACCGGTGAGGGTATCAAGCATCTTGTTTCACATTTTGATAAAGCAAAGCTTAGTTCATTCAGCTTCAAAGATAAATGGAAAGCAATTGGTAAGATAATTGAAGAAGTTCAAGAATTAAAACACCGCCATCACACTTTTGCAGAAAGATTGGGAGATGCTTCTATTCATCATTTTTGGGGAATTCCGATTTCATTGATAGTCTTATTAGCAGCATTTTCCATTATTAGATTCTTAGGAGAATCACTTATTAGCTATGTTTTAGAACCATTATTCAATAATTTATGGGCTC
>JAGGWC010000076.1 GCA_021157645.1 Candidatus Cloacimonadota bacterium
CAATATCTTCTATGTAAGCACTTGAAGTACATATTTCTATACCGGTGGCAGCGAAATTATTGTAAATGCTACACCTGTTTACCGGGTCAAAAGTAACTTGAGTATAATTACGTATTCCAATGCCACCACCGGTTTTTAAAGCGTAATTATTTCTAACCGAAGTCCCGGATAATAAAACATTCCCGTCTTTGATGTGCATTCCACCGGAATTATTACTATAATTACCGGTTATTATGCAGTTAATAATATCACATTGAATAAGTAGATCCGGATCTCCCCAGATACTTATACCACCTCCTCGTTTGGGGTAATCAAATTCACCCTGTCCATTTGTAATTGTGAATCCGCGCAGACAAGTGTCGGTTTCTTCATTTACAAGACAGACACAACTGGTTATACGTTGTCCATCGATGATTGTGGAATATATGTATTGCTCATCACCTGTGGTTAATTCAAGACTGGCAACTGTGATGTTTTTGCCGATGTAATTTATATTTTCATAATATGTTCCGGGATAAACGAGGACTGTATCTGAATCGACTGATGCAATGATCCCTTCCTGGATGGTTGTGAAATTGCCGGTACCGTCTTGTTTGATGTGCCAGGTAACGGAATGCAACCACGAATTAATACAAATTAGCACGAATAAGAATAATAGTTTAGTTTTCATAATTACCTCAGACTAATATAATTTTAGCAACGAACAATTATTGTTGGCTTTGCGAAGCAAAACAACAACTTCTTCTAACAAAAACGAACAAAAGAGATAAATGTTGGCTTTGCAAAGCAAAACGACATCTTCATTGGAATAACTTGTAATCTAATTTTCATAATATTTCCTCAAACTAATTTAACCACGAATTTACACAAATTAACATAAATAAGAATATTAGTTTAAATTTCAAGAAACCCCCTGTTCGGCTTAGCCGAACTTTCCCCCTTACAAAGGGGGAATTAATTGTCTCCCTGAAGAATTCTTACACCCCCAAGCTATACAGCGGGGCAAGAAGGCATTCGATGAAGAGTCCTTTCCAGTGTAGATTCTTCGTGTGAAAAGCAAGAAGATTTCCTCAGAAAGACACAAATTAATTATTAAAGATCAATAATCTTGCAAATAGATTACCTTGCGGATGATGCATCGACTTGTGTAGCAAACGATGCTGGAATTCTCTTGCCTGTCTGATGGTTAAAAACCTCCGCAATGGTAATCTGCCATAATTTAACCATTGCGGAGGTCGATCTAATCTGTCAGATCCAGACCATCCGCAAGGTAATTCATAATTTACAATTTATCATTCATAATTACTTAAGCATCAGTATTTTCTTCATTATAGTTTCATGTTTTGTTGATAGTTTATAGAAGTATAATCCTGATGAAACACTTTTCTCATTATTGTCTTTACCATTCCAGACTACTTCATATGATCCTGCTATTTGTTCTCCCTTGATCAGGGTTTTTACCTGCTGACCACGAATGTTATAAATGGAAAGCTCGATTTCCCCATCAGATGGAAGATCGTAAGAAATTGTCGTGGTAGGATTAAAAGGATTCGGATAGTTCGAAGCTGAAAGTTTTACAGGCAGATCATCAGAGCTATTACCGGAAGGTGAACGGAAAGAAACATAATAATAGTCCTGCTTATCTTTCAGGTCAATCGTTGTTGTCTCCCGATAACCGGTTTCCGGTTCGTAAACTAAATACTCTTTGTAATTTGTGTTTACTCCTCTGCTGCCATAACTAAATTCAAATTCCAGTGTACCGCCCTGAGAACCGGTGATATAGGCACAAATATTTGCCAGAGTATCTTGAACTACAGTTGCACCTTTGCATTCACCATCTAACATAACTCCGATTTCATTCGGCATATCAGCAGGATCAAGATCAATATAGATAGGGATGTAGTCAGCTTCTTCCGTGTAGGAAAAGCTTTGGGATTCTTCGATATTAAAAGGTTCACTTGGTACATCATCGATCCATGAGAAATTTAGTATGTCATGCTGACACCATACAATGACCATATCTCCGGGATTAAGGGTATAAGGGACATCTGGCCACGGGCTTCTTACTGACCAGTGCTGTGTTTGTATTTTATAGATATTATCGAGGTGACCGGCAAAGGCATCGTAAACATGTTGGGAATTTCCCAAGAAGTAACCGATCCAATTACCTGACGGTATTCCGGCAAGTATAGGAAATGTTGTATGTTCATCACACCTGAAACCTGAAATATCAAACTCACATTCATTCTCGGTTCGGAATTTATATCCTTGTGGACTGGTAATTTCGTGGTCTCCACCAATCCAATTTGGATCATCATAATGGAATTCAATGTAAATGCCTGTTTCCAATTGAATACATTCACCAGTAATAAAATCATCTTGTATTGGAATAAGTAACGGATCAACAGTATTGTTGTCGCCTGTCATTGTTATATCCATTATATCAAAGCTCAGCCATTTCCAACCGTTGATAGGAGGATCATCATTGGGAAATGCGTATGTTTTTATTTCATGCGGGCGATAAATGCCGCCCATGTCTACACGTGTTCCATCAGGATCAGGAACAGAATTTGGATCACCAGTGTCTATGCAGGGAGACTTTACTGTTTCTGTCCAACTGAGTGAGAAATCATTTTGCAACGGATTTTCAAAGAGAGGATCTTGATTAATGTTGTTAGTTCCTACTGTTAAAGGTAAGTCTGAATAAATAACTGTCGTTATACCCGGATTATAGCCTTCAAAAGTATTAGTGTTATCCCATAAGATGCTATTTCTGATTACTACCTCATCAGATTGAGACCAGATCAAAAATTTAATAGCAACCAAGTTTTGAGTTAATGTGGTTCTAACGATACTTGCATTATTTGCAAGTCTGATCCCATAATTATGATTATCATAGATAACACAATCATTAATCTTTATAAGAATATAATTATAAAGAGAAGTGTTTAAATCTACAATTCCATTATAA
>JAGGWC010000029.1 GCA_021157645.1 Candidatus Cloacimonadota bacterium
GTCTCCTAATTCTTTCGCTTCAGTCAAATATTGAACGTGCCCAGAATGTAATATATCAAAACAACCATTTGTAAAGATGATCTTCTTATTTTGAGTCTTAAGTTCCTTAATAATAATAGATATCTCTTCCCATGTTTTTAATTTATTTTTCATTTTACCGGATAACTCCCATTAAAGCAAGCGTAACAATAACTTTCAGGTTTTTTTACAGCTTTCTCTAATTGTTCAATGGAAAGATATTTGAGAGTATCTGAACCAATATATTTTCTTATCTCATCCACGGATTTGTTATTAGCAATTAACTCTTCACGAGTTGGTGTATCTATACCATAATAGCATGAATTCTTTACTGCCGGTGAACCAATACGGAGATGGATCTCCTTCGCACCAGCGTTTCGCACAAGTTTAGTAATTTTACGAAGTGTAGTTCCTCGCACAATTGAATCATCAATAAGAGTTACAACTTTACCTTCAAAGAAATTCGGGAGAGTATTGAATTTTTGATAAACACTTTCATCTCTAATTGTTTGTTCGGGTTTAATGAATGTTCTTCCCACATAATGATTTCTGATCAAACCCATTTCGTATGGTTTATGTTTATATTTTGCATAACCTAGAGCAATAAAGTTCGATGAATCGGGAACCGGTACAACAACATCAGGATCAATATCATCATTTTCTGCGATTATCGCTCCTATCTTTTCTCTTACTTCAAATACATTTTCTTCAAAGATCACACTATCTGGTCGTGAAAAATATATATGCTCAAAAATGCAGTGTTTATTGGTCTTTGTGGCACGAAAATCATTTGGATTATTTTCAATATTGGTTATCCCATCATTATTAACAACGATAATTTCAGCCGGTTTTACCTCATTTATCCAATCCATATAAAGAATATCCAGAGCGCAGCTTTCTGAAGCAACTACAATTGCACCGTCTTTTGTTTTACCGTAACTCATTGGTCTAAGAGCATATGCATCACGGAAAAGATACATTTCTGTTTTTGTTGCAAGAACTGTAGAAAAGGCTCCTTTTACATATTTCATCAATTTTATTATAGCATCAGGAACTGTGTAATTTTCACGTTCAACATGATAAACAATATATTTAAGAATTAGTTCTCCATCATTTCCGCTGGCAAAATATACACCTTTTTTTTCTAACCAGCTTCTTATTCCATTGTAATTAATTATGTCGCCATTGCTTGATAGAGCATAAGAAGGACCGGAAAGTGTTTCAACAATATGTGGTTGGGAATTGTATACTGATGAAGATCCACGAGTAGGATAACGGACGTGTCCAATTGCGATATTACCTTCAAGATTTTTTATTTTCTCGGAAGTGAATACATCCTTAACTAATCCCATTTTTTTTCGTAACTTGATAGTTGTTCCATTATTCACTGCCATTCCGCAGCTTTCCTGACCACGATGTTGTTCAGCAAAAAGTCCTAAAGCTGCCATACTGGCTGCATTCTCACTTCCAAAAATTCCAATGATGCCGCACATTTAGTGCTCCAAATTATTTTTTCTTAAAACTAATTTTATTTTCATTTCCATTTATTAATCGTTGGATATTAGCTTTGTGACGGATGATAATAAATAAGGTTATAATAAATGTAAAAATGAGGATTTCTATCTTTGTAAACGAATTTCTGATGTTAATTATTAACTCGGAAATAAAAAGTGTAAAAGCTGCTAATATTGAACCGAGAGATACAAATTTACTCAGCCAAACAGTTATAATGAATACAAATAAAGCAATTGCAATAGGAACTGGAACAAGTGCAATGAAAACTCCTGCTGAAGTTGCAACACCTTTACCACCTTTGAACTTAAGAAAGATCGTGAATATATGACCAAGAATTGCAAATAATCCAGTTAGAATCATAATTAAGTCAGTAGGATCTTCTATTATAATTCTGGCAATATTCACTGCAAGAAATCCTTTGCCTATATCTATTATCAGCGTAAATACTCCAACTTTTGTTCCAAGGATTCGTAAAGCATTTGTAGCACCAACGTTACCGCTGCCGAAATCTCTAATATCAATTCCTTTTATCAGCTTACCCATTATATAGCTTGTGGGAATACTCCCAAGAATATATGCTGTAAAAAGAGCAATTATTATATTCATTTTTCCTTTTCTCTGCTTCTAAAAATAGTTTTTATTGTAGCTCCGCTGAATTTGAATTCTTCACGAAGCTGATTATTTAAATACCGCTTGTAATGCGTGGTAATGAGTTTTGCATTATTGCAGAAGAACACAAATGTTGGCGGTTGTGTTTTAACCTGTGAACAATAATATATCATTGAATGTTTCCCGCTGGAATGTGCAGGTGGAAATTTTATTGTAACTTTCTGTAGGAATTTGTTAAGCTGACTTGTCGGAATCCGTTTTTTACTTTCTTCATCAACTTTAAGCAACAGCTCATAAATCTTATGTGCCCGTTGCCCTGTGAGTGCAGAAATAAAAATAACAGGTGCAAATTCAACAAATTTTAATTCAGATTTTATTTTTTCAATATACTTTCCAACAGATGAATTATCTTTTTCAATGAGGTCCCACTTGTTATAAATCAAGATTATCTCTTTATAATTTCTTGCTGCATAAGAAGCTATTCGTTGGTCTTGAGTTGAAATATCATCACTTGCATCAAGAAGTAATAATACAATATCTGCACGGTTAATGCTCTCAATTGTTCGCATAGTGCTAAAATACTCCACGCCATATTTAATACGTTTTTTACGTCTTAACCCAGCAGTATCTATAAATGTAAATTTCTTGTTTTTATAAGTTAAATTAAGATCGATAGAATCACGGGTTGTACCGGGGATATCGGTTACAATATTTCCTTCTTTACCTGATAACCTATTAATTAATGATGATTTACCAACATTTGGTTTTCCTACGATAGCAACCTTAATAACATCTTCTTCAACGATTTCATTTGAAGAAAGTGTATCAATATTTTTTACAACTTCATCCAGGAAGTTCCCGGTATTTCTTCCATGAATTGCTGCTATTGGAAATGGATCTCCGAATCCAAGTTGCAGAAAATCATAAATTTCAAGTTCATCTTTTTCATTATCGGTTTTATTTGCAACAAGTAAAACCTTGTCACGGTGAGGAGATAAAATTTTGGCAACTTCCATATCAATCGCAGTTGTACCGGTTTTTGTATCAACAACAAATAAAATAAAATCAGCTTCCTCAATAGCGACCTCTGCCTGAAATTTAACTGCTTTATCTATACTATTATTTGATCTTGGAATAATCCCACCAGTATCGACAACTATAAAATTATGTCCACTCCATTCAGCTTCTTCGTACTTTCGATCTCTAGTTACTCCTTCTTCAAAATCTACTATGGCACTTCGCTTTCGACATATCCTGTTAAATAGAGTTGATTTTCCAACATTAGGTCTACCGACGATTGCTACAATGCTTTTTCTCATAAATTATATTACCTTTTTTATTCCCTAAATTTGATGGACAATTTTTGCTCAAAGCTGAATCTGTCAAATTAAATGATGAATCAGATTTAATTACATTAATTTAAATCAATTATAAGTTGAAAGCCCTTGACATATTAGCCAATAATAAATTTCTCAATTACAATAAAATATTAATTCAGGAGGCAATATGTTAAACAGAAACATCATAGAGAGAGTGATAGATAAAGCACTTTCAAATGGTGCAGATTTTGCTGAGTTGTTTGTCGAAAACACATTCAATTCTACAATTGCATTTAACGACAGCAAAACGAAACAGAATATCGTTGGTAATGATTACGGTGCTGGTGTAAGAGTTTTTTATGGTCATACAGCAATTTATGCTTTTACAAATGATCTTAGTGAAGAGGCACTTTTAACTGCAGCCGATGCAGTTAGTAAGGCAGCCAAAAGCAAGAACATAATTGCTTCTATCGATCTTACAAAGAAAGAAATTGCTAATATTCATCCAATTGAAATTCCAAATAATACAATTTCAAAAAAAGAGAAAATAGATTTTATAAAAAAGGTAAATAAAGCTTCTCGCGGATATAGCGATCAAATTAGTCAGGTTGATATTAGATTCATCGAGAAAAATCAGCATGTTATGATAGCCAATAGTGAAGGTTTACTTGTTGAAGACGATAGAAATTATTCTAGAGTTTATGTTTCATCAATCGCTTCTAATGGTACAGAGAAACAAGTTGGCGGAGAAGGACCGGGCAGGGTTGCTGGGTATGAATTCTTTAAATCAATTGATCCAGTAAAACTTGGAAAAGATACAGCCAGAGTTGCTGTGACAATGCTGAATGCAGATTATGCTCCAAGTGGTAAATATCCTGTTGTTATCGATAATGGTTTTGGTGGAGTTATTTTCCACGAAGCTTGCGGACACTCACTTGAAACAACTGCAATTGCAAAAGGTGCTTCTGTGTTTGTTGGAAAAATGGGTAAGAAAATAGCTTATGAAGGGCTTACTGCTATAGATGATGGAACCATACCAAATGAATGGGGAAGTGAGAATATCGATGATGAAGGAATGGCAACAAAAAAGACAGTTCTCATCGAAAATGGTATTTTAAAATCTTATATGGTCGATAAAATGGGAAGTATTAAGACAGGATATGCCAGAACTGGAAGTGGTAGAAGACAATCTTATAGATTTGCTCCTGCCAGTAGAATGAGAAATACTTATATTGCCAATGGGGATGATAAATTTGACGATATGATCAATTCAGTCAATGAAGGGATCTATGCTGCTAAAATGGGTGGTGGTTCTGTAAGCCCTGGGACTGGTGATTTTAACTTTTCTGTTGCAGAAGGCTATATGATAAGAAATGGTAAAATTGCAGAACCTGTTCGTGGCGCTACACTTATCGGAAATGGAGCAGAAGCTTTATTGAAAATTAGCATGATCTCTAATAACATGGCAATGGCTCAGGGGATGTGCGGCTCTGTTAGCGGAAGTATTCCAACAAATGTAGGACAACCGGCAATTAAGATCGACGAAATTATCGTTGGTGGAAGAAATTAAAGGGAGGAGCAGATATGTATAAGAAAGAATTCCAAACAATATTTGCTTATGCAAAAGATAAAACAGACAAGACAGAAATTCTGCTATCAGCAGTTAACTCGTTTTCTGTAAAAATAAATGAACAAAATGTAGAATCATTTAATTATGCCGATTCAAAAGGGATTGGTGTACGGATAGTTAAGAATGGAAAAGTTGGTTATTCTTACACGGAAAAATTTGATAATGAGACCTTTAAATTAATAGTAGATGAAGCTATTGAAAATGCAAAATATACTGAAGATGATGAAGTTGTTATTATGGAGAATTATCCAGAAATTACTGACAACCTAAATGTATATTCTGAAAGTTTGGATAAAGTTGATGTATTGGATAAGATCCAACTTGCAAAAGATCTAGAAAAATATGCCAAAGAAGCTGACAAGCGAGTTTTCAATGTTCCTTACGCAGTTTATGCTGATGGAAAAAGTTATAGCCGAATTGCTAATAGCAAGGGATTAGATAAAGAAGATACACAAAATTTTGCTTATGCTTATGTTGCTGCATTATCAGCAGAAAAAGATGATAAACGAATGGGAATGGACTTCCATATAACAAGAAATTTTGATGAATTCGATCCAAAGAAAATGGCTGAAGAAAGTGTGAAGAAAAGTACTGATCTTCTAGATGGAAAACCCGCAGAAACTGGGAAGTATGCAGTAGTTTTCAATAATGAAATGATGGCAACTATGCTTGCAACTTTCTCAGGAATTTTCAATGCAAAATCTGTTCAGGAAGGGAGATCTCTTCTTAAAGGGAAAATAGGACAAAAAATAGCTAACGAAAAAGTTACTATTGTCGATGATGGCTTGCATCCCGATGGTTTTTCTACTTCTGCATTCGATAGCGAAGGATATCCAACCGAGAGAACTGTTTTGATTGAAAACGGAGTTCTAAAATCATTTCTTCATAATACAATAACAGCTATGAAAGATGGTGTAAAATCAACTGGTAACGGATCGCGTGGTTACAAAGGAACACTTGGCATTAGCACATCAAACTTTATAATAGA
>JAGGWC010000133.1 GCA_021157645.1 Candidatus Cloacimonadota bacterium
ATCTTACTATGTCCCGAATGTCACTTGAAGATTCACAATGGCATGCAAATTGATATAGATTTCTTCATTGAGCAAAATCGAAGAAAAAGACTTTCAAAAGGAGTTCGAAAGTGGGTGGAAGAACATGAATTGGGAACAGATTGATGAAATGCTTCAACTGGAAGAATTAACTGCGGATGAATTAACTCAAATATCAATCCAGGAGGCACAGTTGAGAATACAAAAGAACATAAATATGCTTGCAAATGTAAATAATCTTTTACTTGAAGCAACAAATGAACTTGGAAAATGGCGGATTATAGTTGAGAAACTGAAACATACGAAGAACACGATTATTGAACAGAACAGAGCTTTGAAAGAGATAGTGAAGGGTGAAAGATGGTTGTGAACCTTCGCAACCTTCGCAAAAGAAGGATAACCTACGCAAGAAGGTGAGAATATGCCAGTCATTCACAATAAACGTTGCAAAGTATGTAATAGTCCCCACAGAAATGAAATAGAGAATTTGTTATCAGAAGGCTGGGGGACAAAAAGAATATCAGTTTGGTTGAAAGAAACATACGGTGAAGAAATTTCGGATAAAGCTATTTTAAATCACAAAAATAAACACTGGAATGTTGCAAAGGAAATCAAAAAGCGTGCTGCACAAAAAGAGTCAGAAGAATTATTTGAGATAGAGGTAAGTAAAGGTCTTTCACGACTTGAATCACTTAAAAAAGAAAGAGAAGAAAATCATAAACTTGCTGAAAAGCTGAGAAAAATTTTCTTTGATCTTCTTGAAAATGATGATTGGAAACGCCTACATCCAGAAACATTTAAAGCAATGCAGGCTTTATATAACACTGCAACGAATCAGGTTAGATATACAGCTTCTGAAGAATTCAAACAACTTGATCAGGATACAGAAGATCCATTTGTCAAATTAATGGAGATGATAGCTAATGACAAAAGAAAAACTTCAAATGATAGTGAGGAGGCTGAGAGATCCTGAAGTATTCGTAAAGCTACTTTTCGGATATGATGATATTGCACCTAAGCATAGAGAATTATTATTGATGGACGGTTCAACTCAAGTTATATGTGCTGGGCGAAGATTTGGAAAGACAAATTATGTTGCAGGTAAGATTTTTTACTATGCAGCACTAAATCCAAGAAACAAGATAATTGTTGGTGGTCCTTCGTTAGATCAGGCAAAAATATATTATGACATGCTTGATGAAGCACTAGAAACTTCTCCATTAAGAGGTTTTGTAAAGGACATGAAAAATTCTCCGTTTCCTACTATTTCACTCAAAAACGGTTCACAAATAACAGTCAGATCAACCGCTTACAATGGTAAATATCTCCGAGGTAGAAAAGTTCATATGGTAGTACTTACAGAAGCTGCTTTTATAAAAGATTCAGTATATGAGCAGGTTATAACACCAATGAAGCTTGATACAGGAGCACCTGTAATACTTGAATCTACTCCAAACGGTATGAATTATTTTTATGAAGAATTTCAACGCGGTTTGAAAGATGGTAAATACACAAATTCTTTTCATGCAACGGTATATGACAATCCGTTTATTGACAAAAAAGAAATTGAAAGAGCGAAAGAAAAGACGCCTGAATATGTATGGCAACAAGAATATTTAGCAGAATTTGTTGATGATGATTCAGTATTCTTTCCATGGAAAATTCTTGTTGAAGTATTTGAAGATTATAAACCTGCTGGATATGAAAAAGGACGTACATACACAATAGGTGTTGATCTTGCGAAGTATAGAGATTATACAGTGATTATAGTACTGGATGTATCAGAAGAACCATATAGGATAGCTGAATTTCACCGCTTCAATCAAATTCCTTACGAAGAAGTAATAAGGCTTGTGAATGATATTCAAGCAAAATATGGTGGATATGTTTATTTGGATGCAACAGGTGTTGGAGATCCAGTAAGTGAAAGAATTAATGCATGTAAACCATTTGTATTTTCTCAGAAATCTAAATCAGAGCTCTTGCATAATTTACTTTTACTATTTGAACAAAAGAAAATTCAATTACCAGCTTCAAATACAGTTTTAAGAGATGAATTGCGATTTTTCAGAAGAGTTCAATCAGGTTCAGGGTTTAAATTAGAAGCTCAAGAAGGATACCATGACGACACTGTCATGGCTCTTGCTCTTGCAGCTTGGGGGAATAAAAAACAAAACCAAATTCGTTTTACAACAGTGAGGTGGTAATGTGCAAAGGAAAATAGAATTCTGGAAGTTATACGAAAACACTGCATATGATGAAGAATATAAGCGAATACGACAGCTTGATTCAAATGTAAAACAGATATTTAATCCTGTTCAAAACATTATAGATCTTGATATTTCACTCATCACACGTGGAATGACAATTTCTGGAAGTACTGCAGAGAAAATCATGGAAGAAAATGATTTTGATTTTTTCAAAGAAGAGTTGCTACTTTACATCTTGCTTGATGGGGTAGCCTGGATTGACGTAGTTAGACAAGGGAATAATATTTATCTTTCTGCATTAAGTGTTCAAGATGTAAAAGAAGTTCAATACGATGCAGCTGGAAACATAACTAAGATTATTCTTGAATCTGGTGAAGGAGATAATGTTCTTCAAAAGATATATACATTGGATGAAATAACTATCGTACAGGGTGATAATAAAAAAACAGTTCCTAATGTTCTTGGTTTTATTCCAGTTGTTGAAATCTGGGGCCTCAAATCTGCAAGTCAACCTATAAGCAGAATAGAAGGACTAATAGACAAACTTGATCTTATAAACGAATACTATGCTGGGACTAAGAGTATTGGAAAATTGCATTCAGATCCTTTAATGTGGGGAAATGCTGTTTTTGACTCGACAAAAATGGCAGAAAAATTTAAAAA
>JAGGWC010000013.1 GCA_021157645.1 Candidatus Cloacimonadota bacterium
ATCCCAGCACAATAGAAGGTGCAAAACAATTGATGGTAAAATTAATCGTTTCTCCACGTACAGGAACCATTATTGGTGGAGAGATGTGTGGTGGAAAATCAGTTGGAGAGCTTATTAACGTAGTTGGTTTAGCTATCCAAAAAGAAGTGACCGTTTATGAATTTGTTTCATATCAGATTGGTACTCATCCGCTTCTTACTACGGCTCCCACAAAATATGTATTAATCAAAGCTGCTGAGATGGCTATTGCACAAATGAGAAAATAATATTGGCAAAACCTCGTATTCAGGCCTCAGCTTAGATATATTCTTGAAATCAACCTTGAAAGGGTTAAATAGACAGAAATTTTGAAAGAAACCTTTTCAAGGTTCTTTTATTCTCTTACTTTTTTATTGACCTTCAAATTTGAACTAATTCTCTTGTCATCGGAGATAATATGAAGAACATCGCAATAATTACAGCCGGCGGTAGCGGGAAAAGAATAAAAAGTAAAATAAAAAAGCAGTTCATTGAGATTATGGGTCGCCCTCTTCTCTTCTGGACAATAGATAAATTTGCTGATCATCCTGATATAAACCAGATCATTATCACTCTACCTCAAGATGAGCTGAAAATATATAAAACACTTATTGAAAAAGAATATCGTGATTTTGCAATTTCTATTATTGCGGGCGGGAAGCAGCGTCAGGACTCTGTTTATAATGCACTTGCATTATGCTCAGAAAATACTAATCTCGTTTTGATTCATGACGGTGTTCGTCCTTTTATTTCACAAGATGAAATATCAAAACTAATAAAAAAGGCACAACACAAGGAAGCCGTAATTCCTGTAAGCAAAGTAAAGAATACTATAAAAAAGATCAAACAAGATAAAGTAATAAAAACCATACAAAGAGAAGATCTCGTTAATGTTTTTACTCCACAAATTTTCCAGTACAAATTAATAAAACAATGCCATGATAAAGCAAAAAAGATAGGCATCTATTGTACCGATGATGCAGCTTTACTTGAACATTTTGGATATATAGTTAGTACTTTAGAATGTTCATCACATAATTTCAAGATAACAGATCAGTTCGATCTTGAAATTGCTAAATTTATATTAAAAAATAGCCTTTTGAAAGAAAGTAAAATTAGACATGATAAACAAGATTAACAATAAAATACTTGTAATGATCAAGTAGATAAAAAAATAGGCCTAATCTGGTAAATCCCGTTAATTACGTCTAAGAAATAATTAGGAGATAAAAATGAGAATGAACAGATTGAAAAATCTGGAAATATCAATATCAATTCCTATATTTGGAATTGGTTGTGGTGTACTTGGATTAAGTATGTTCAAAACAACACTTAAACTTGGTGAATATGCCTCCACCCTATTAAAAGCACTTGAATACCGTGGTTATGATTCAACCGGAGCGGTTTTTCAAAAAGACAAAATGAATGTAAAGTTACTCAAAGATGTAGGTGCACCAAGTACTTTGGTCAAAACTTTAGGGATCGATAAAGAAAGCGGGAAAATATTTTGCGGACAGGTACGTTGGGCAACTTTTGGAAGTGTGACAAAAAAAAATGCACAACCTCATATTGTTAAATGTAAAAAATTTATTTACGGAGCACATAATGGGAATATTACAAATACCCGTGAACTTAAAAATTTTCTGCTCTCAGAAGGACATAATGTAGTTTCAGACAACGATGGAGAAATGCTTGTTCATATTATTGAACACTATTTTGATAATGAACTGAGTAAAATTGAAAGTTCTAAACGCAAAATTGAGAAGAGCAGAAAACAATGTATGAGAAAAGCCATAATTCTTGGATCTGAAAAAATGGTAGGTTCTTATGCAGCAGTTATTGTAGATCCCATCACAGAGACAAGTTGGGCGATCAAAGCAGGAAGTAGTTTATATTTTGGTATTGGAGAAATGGATCATAATAAATTTGGTTTGGCATCATCCGACCTTACAGCAGTGTTAAAATTCACAAAAATGCTTATCAACCTGCGAGAAGGTGAATGTATTGAATTCCAGAATAACAAATATAGTGTTTTCGCATTTAGGGCTCTGAAAGTTAAACGTGCCGGGCAGAATGATCTTAATTATAAACCTGGTGATACAATCTCAAAAAATGCTGTTCGTTCAAAATTAAGAGCAGAAGATACAGAACTTTTACCACAATTTGATCATTTCATGGAACAAGAAATTTACGCTGAAACTGAATCTTCAGGCAAGCTTATTAAGTTGTTTAAGGGTGGTTCTAATACAGGACGAAGAATGCTTGAACTAATAAAAAAAGAGAACGTCCTCGGTGAAAAAGAAGAACTTTATAAAAAAATATTTGAAATTGATGATTTAAAAAAACAACGGAAAATATTCACAGATTTTGCTGAATCTGAAAATGCAGAAAAATTTTATGAAAAGGTGAAACAAAATTATACTACAATATATAATGAATTAGTGAAGAAAAATTTTAAGAAGAAATATTTTTTCTCAAGTGAAATGAATTTATTTTTGGAGTTAATGAATTCTGGATTTAATAAAAAATATCTTCTTTTGGCAAAAGTATTAGATTCAATTTCTGAGATGATTGATGTGAAAGAATTTAATGAAAGTGTAGAACATTTTCTTTCTATTGTAAAAAATACTTGTGAGAATAATCGTAATATTTATACAATAGCCTGTGGAACTTCTTATCATGCTACATTGGTTGCAGCATTATTCTTCAACGAGATTGCAAACATTGAAGTTATTCCTATTTTACCGGGGAATTTCAGAGGACAGTATTCAAAAAGCCTCAAAAACAATGATGTAATAATTGGAGTATCACAAAGTGGTGAAACTAAAGATCTTATTGATATTTTTAATGACATTGAACGGTCTGATCTTGATGTTAAGAAAATTGTTTTAGTAAATAATATGAATTCCACTTTAGGCCAGGAAAAAAGTGATGTTTCAATACCTATTTCTTGTGGTCCCGAAATCGCAGTTCCAGCTACAAAGAGTTTTATAAATCAAATTACTTTATTCTATTACTTAGCCATTAAAATCGCTGAGATGAAGTTGAATAATATAAATGATAAGAATTCTTCTGAATATCGCAAATTGAAGATGATAGTTGATTCTCGCTGGCATTCAATCGAGAATATTCCACAATTGATCCAGGAAACTATACGTACAACAAAAGAACAAATTGAGTTAGTAGCCGGGAAAATTTATATGGAACCTTCCATGCATATTCTGGCTACTAAGATAACTGGAGTAGCTAAGGAGGGAGCACTTAAGATTCGGGAAACCGTATTAAATCACACAGAAGGTGGAGAAGCTTCTGAGTTCAAACACGGTCCTAACACTATCTTAGGAAAGAATACTATTTTCGGGATAAAGAATATTAAGGCAATAATAAAACATTATAATAAAATAATTAAAGAAATGGAAGAAATTGCTGAAAAAAGAAACATCTCTTATAAAGAACAAAAAATGATTACACATGCCATAAGTAATTATATTTTCTCAAGATCTTATCCATTTAATCTTTCACAAAAAGCATTAATGCTTTTTAAGGAAACAATTGAAGATTATGACTTATTTGAAAATGCATATAGAAATTATCCGCTTATTTATGTTACCGGACCTGATGAAAGAGATGTAAACTTAACAATTTCACAAATCAATACTCACAAAATCAGAGGTGGTGATACATTCATTATTGCAGAAGAAAATGATGAGCTTTTAGAAAATGCCCATTTAAATCCTCATGACGAAGGATATTACGGATGGGGATATATTGCATTACCAAAAACAGGTGATTCGTTGATGACAACTTTCTCATCTACAGTTGTCCTTCAATTGTTAGCTCTGAAAATGAGTATAAAGAAAATGGAATACCTGAATAGATTGTGTATTAAAGACCATGGCGTTCATCCAGATGTGCCTAAGAATGTTTCAAAATCGATAACTGTAGATTAATTTAATGAAAATGAGGTATTAATATGCGAATCGGATATGGATATGATGTCCACAAATTGGTTGAGAATCGTAATTTGATATTGGGTGGAGTAGACATCGATTCTAAAAAAGGATTACTTGGTCATTCTGATGCTGATGTTCTCATTCATGCAATAATTGATGCTGTTTTAGGAGCACTTGCTAAAGGAGATATTGGTTTATTGTTTCCTGATTCTGATGATAATTACAAAAATATTGATAGTAGAATACTACTAAGAAAAATATATAAAATAATGCTTGATTCAAGTTATGAAATTGGAAATTTGGATGCAACTATCTGTGCTCAACAACCTAAATTGCAAAGCTATATTAATCAAATGCGTGAGAATGTGGCGTCTGATTTGCATACT
Organism: Candidatus Cloacimonadota bacterium; assembly: GCA_021157645.1. Taxonomy (GTDB): domain Bacteria; phylum Cloacimonadota; class Cloacimonadia; order Cloacimonadales; family TCS61; genus Tenebribacter. Next base: position 4,358 of record JAGGWC010000013.1, read on the forward strand.
GATATTTCTAATATTTCAATTAAAGCAACAACCGAAGAAAATTTGGGAATAACCGGTAAGGGCAAAGGTATCACTGCATCATCCATTGTACTTCTTGAAGAGATATGAAGAAGCCTGAATTACTCTTACCAGTTGGCAATACCGAAGCTTTCTATGCTGCTGTAGAAGGTGGTGCTGATGCAATTTATTTAGGACTCCGATATTTCAATGCACGTAATAGAGCGAAAAATTTCACTCTCAACCAATTACAATCTATTTTAGCCGAATCAAAAAGAAGCAACACCAAAGTATATTTAACGCTGAATACATTGATAAAAAATTCTGAACTTCCTGAATTGCTTGATGTACTTTATCAGATTTCACAAACATCTCTCTCATCAATAATAATTCAAGATTGGGGTGTATATTATCTCGCGCGTAAATTTTTTCCTAATATTATTCTTCATGCCAGTACTCAGATGGCTTTTCATAACTCAATTGGAGCTGAATTTGCCAAGCGTAAAAACTTTGAACGTGTTATCATGGCAAGAGAACTAACTTTGGAAGAATTGAGAACAATAAGTAAAAAGAGCAAAATAGAATTAGAAATATTTTCGCATGGTGCATTGTGTTATTCATTTTCAGGTGTGTGTCTTTTCAGCAGTTTCTTAGGGGGGATGAGTGCAAATCGAGGTCAATGCAGACAACCATGTAGAAGGACATTCAAATCTGGAGAGAAAGAAGATTACTTCTTTAGTTTAAAAGATAATCAACAAATTGAAATCGTACCAGAACTTATGAAGCTGGGAATATCTTCACTTAAAGTTGAAGGTCGCATGAAATCTGCCGAATATGTTAATCGAGTAGCAAAAGCGTATCGAATGGTCATTGATAACCCTAACGAAATGCAGCAAGCTAAGCAACTTCTCTCTTATGATATGGGAAGAGAAAAAACTTCCTATTTTTTAGGTGGAAATGTATCAAATGCCATTACTAAAAATCCATTTGTTGGCATTCATATTGGAGAGGTAACTAAAACCAAAGGAACAAAATTTTCTTTCACAACTTCCGAAGATCTTAAACAAAACTACCGAATTCGCATTCAACCTCAGAATGGAATGGATAGCAAGGCAATAAAACTGAAAAAAGAGTATGGCTTTAATGAAGTGGAAAGTGGTGGAACTGTAAACCTGAATTTTACACAGGAAAGTTTTAGTAAAGGTGATAAGGTATTTCTAATTGGAGCACCTACAGAAAAATTCCGTACAAAATTCCAATTGGATGGCAAAAAAATAAATCTTTCACTTCCAAATAAGAAAAAGCAAAATATACTTGGTAAAATTGGTTCAGGTAAACAACTGCATCACGATGAACTATTCGTTCGTATCAATTCATTACGCTGGTTACGTAAATTATATCTCGATAAATTCGATCATCTCATTTTATACTTAACAAAAAATGAATGGTCCCAACTTAATCTGCAATCACCGTTTATGAAAAAAAATATTCACAAATTTATTGTTGAACTTCCAAAGTTTATACCAGAAGATGATGTATCCTATTACCGTGATCTTTGTTTGAATTTTTCACGACAGGGAATTAAGAATTTCATGATCAGTCATATATCACAAAAATTGTTATTGCCAATTGGATTTAGGGCATCCGTGAATGAAAATGTATATGCTCTCAATGATGCTGCGATTCAATTCTTAAAAGAAGACAATTCTGCTTTATATATTTATCCATATGAATTTGATTATGAAAATCTCATAAACGGTAAAGATAGAAATGGGATTGTTCCTCTTTATTTTTATCCTGAGCTATTCCATTCAAGGATGCCTGTTAAAATGGATAAACCGGATTCTGATGGTTATTCACATTTCAAAGATAGAGATCATTTATATAGGAAAATTGTGCGTGATGGTGTTACGATAGTTATTCCTGAACTGCCTGTATCACTTTTTCAGTATAAAGATAATATTCATAAGAATGGTTTTCGTAGGTTTCTAATTGATCTTTCTCATGTGAAACCATCACAAAATACTTTCAATCGATTACAAAAAAGATATAAATATTCTGAAGCTGAACAACCTGGATATGCTTTTAATTTTAAGTTAGGACTTAGTTAAATAAAAAAAAGCTCGATCAATTGATCGAGCTTTTTTGTTTTGATTTTTTTAGAGTTAAGCTCTTGTAACGTTTATGGCTCTTGGACCTTTATCGCTTTCTTCAACGTCAAAAGTTACTTTTTCGCCTTCGTTAAGAGTTTTGAATCCATCACCACTAATGTTTGAATGATGTACAAAATAATCGTTGCCATCATCACATGATAAGAAACCAAAACCTTTTTTCTCGTTAAACCATTTTACTGTGCCGTTTTTCATTTTTCTTTCTCCTACTAATTTTGCGGGATTTATCCCAAGTGAAATCATTTTAATACTACATAATTAATTCCATAAAACTATGGGATAAATTTTAACGTATTAGAATTTCTAATCACACGAAGACAAAAAAGTTATGCGGATTAATTTGTCAACATCATTCTTTTTTAAATAATCAAACTGTAATATTTCTACAAGGTTATAATAAATTATTCATTAAGTTTTTTATTTACTATTTTTTTGATTAATCCTTTCTCGGAAATGAAGGGAAGTGTGATATGATCAGTATCTTTGAATATCTCATTATGCTCTATAGCTGTTTCTATTGAATTTTCATTTCTTGCCCAAGCGCGTCGAGCAACTCCACACATGACATCCCATGGGAAAGCACGTTCAAGAATGAAATTTACTCTTTCACTTCCATCTAAAACCATACCAAATCCACTATTAGAAACCTTACTAATCCCAACACCACCACCATTATGCAGTGTAACCATACTCATTCCACGAGCTGCATTTCCGGCAAAACATTCAGTACTCATTTCTGCCATTATATTGGAACCGTCTTTAATATTAGAAGTTTCTCTGTA
>JAGGWC010000128.1 GCA_021157645.1 Candidatus Cloacimonadota bacterium
ATATTTGTGTTATTTATAAAGTAATATCTACCAAGAATTGCTTTTACACCTTCCGTAGTTTTACTGGGATCGCGTGGATCAATGTTATCAAACCATTGAAGAGAACGGAGAATTTGGGCAGGTCCAAAATTTATCTTCTGCAATCCTACTCTAAATTCTGTTTGAGATGCTGAATATCTCAGCCAACCTCTATACAATTTCCCTGTGATTTCAAAATCATTATCGTTTTTGTTTTTATAATTTAGATTCAAATCGTAAGAAAATTCAGTATCGATAAGTTTGTCATTTAGCTGATATAGGTCGACTGTTAATTCCGGTTTGTAATTTAGATCGGATTCTAATTTTGTTGGTTCATCTTGTAAAGTTGTTGTAGAAGTGATATGGTGAGTTAAATTCCACTCAAAAGCATTGACCTGAACTATGAATAGAGCTAAGAAGAGAGTGAAAATTATCTTATTCATTTTAAACTCACATATTTTTTTCAAGCAAAGAGATTTAGGTAATATATGTCAAATTATTAAACATAATTTAAAATCAGGTAAACAAAGATTAAAAAAAACCGGCAGATGATAAAACCTGCCGGCTATAAAAATTAAGTTTCCTCTAAATATTATTTACTAGGAAGATTAACTTTATCAATTTCGATTTTCTCTCTCACTAATAGAGTTGGCTTCTCATTTCCAATAACACATCTACCATTTTCTATTGTGATAGTACATACTTCCCACCAGGCTTCTTCCCCTGTTCCACTACCGTTATCTACGATAAAATGATGCGGTCCATAAGTTTCCATCATCACTCCATCGAAGAAAACTTGAACTGAAGCATCAGCATAATCATCTTCATCAAGTGACCAACTATTTACCTGGATCTCATAAACTCCTACATTTGCAGTTTGTACAGCGAATGTTTCTGGACCAAAACCTTCTACATCATCAATGTCTAGAGATCCATCAGAAATAACTAGATTGCCAAAATAGCAGTGTTCTCCGGCTGGATTCGAAGCATGCAAGTCAATATCAGAAGTTGGTGTATTCCACCACAAAACAACTTCAATTTCAGGAGCTGTAAAATCACCATACACAATAATGATATCACTAACGCCAGTATCACCTTCAGGACCATTTGCTCTCATTTGAAGTTCATTCTCTCCTGCAGCAATAGAAATAGTTTGATTAAAATATCCGCTACTAATATATATTTCAGAATCGACTCCATTGATAGAAAGGATTGCAGTACTACCTGTGAAAGGATTTCCCGTATCGAGTTCAATATAACCATCAATACCAATTACATTATCATCAAAATGCTGAAGATCTACGGGACTACTAATATCAAAAACAGGATACGGTGGAACTGGAATTGGTAAGTCATAGTCAAATTCAATGTAGTCATCACTTTGATAATTAAAATAAATATTAATTTCATTATAACCTGGAAGATATAATCTGATATGGTGATCACCTACAGTAATAGACTCCCCATCAATGATTGCTGGTGTTATGAGACCTAGATAGGCGCCATCAAGATAAATAGATGCCCCTGCGGGAGATGATGATATGGCTATTCCTATATCGACAGGTTTATCATCTTCACACCCTACAATTAACAGTAAAGACAAAGCGAGTAAACTAAACAAAATAATTTTTTTCATTTTTCCTCCTTTTTTTAATTCCTTAAGTAAACTATAATTTTAGTATAATATGTCAAGTGGATAAAACTGAACAATTACAACTGAGGATAGTTCAGTTGATTAAATCCTGCTTATCTCCAATTCTTTTTTGGAGGATTATACCACAAATAATAAAAATAATCCCAATGATACTTGAAAACAATATCCTCTCTTTGATTACAATCCGTATTATAACAAGTGAAAGGAAAGGTGTGAGATAGATTAAATTATTAACTTGAGCAGTTGTAGATGAGTATTTCAGAGCTTTTATCCATATCACAAATGTTAAACCCATTTCAAATAATCCGATGTAGATTGCTCCAAGAATTCCGGGAAGTGGCGGCTTTGAAATATTCGGAAAGAGTAGAATAAATGTGTAGATACAACCAAAAGAAAAACTTAAGAAAAGTCTGATAACTTCATCTTTTTTATTCCTCACATTAAGAATAAAGAAAAATGCCCAGATAAGTGAACTCGAAAGTGCTAGGAAAACTCCATACGGTTCATCAATTCTAAAGCTGAAGAGTCTGCCTTTAGTAGAGATCATTAAGACACCAAAGAAACTGATAAATATTGCAAGCAAACTTGTTAAAGGTATTTTCTGTTTAAGTATTGGAATAGAAAGAATTACAATCATGATAGGCCAAATGAAATTTAGGGGTTGTGCTATTTGAGCAGGAAGTAGAGTATAAGCTTTGAAAAGGATGATATAATAAAAAAATGGATTCATTAAACCCAAAATAGCAGAATTTAATATTTCCTTACTTCCAGATTTGAAGATTTTCTTAACTTTTTTTTGGAATAGAAGTATTATGAATAAAGCAATTGAAGCAGTTAGCGAAGAATAGAATAACATCTCAATTGTGCCTAAATATCTTAAGGTTATTTTAAATGATGTGGATGCTGTGGCCCAGAACAGAACAGCAACTGCAGCAAAAACGTATGCTTTATTTTGGTTTACTATATTTCTACTTGTTTTTTTGCCCAAGAAATTACCTTGTAATAGAGATAATTAAATATCAATTTTTATAAGTGGAACTAGCATTTCATCTTCTGTAAGCCCTGCATGATGTGCCAAAAATTCTTTTTTCCATTTTCCATTCTGCATATAAATTGATTTCATAGCAGAATCCGAAATTGCAATTGCTAAGTAATCGCCAATAAAATCATCAATTTTAGGATGCATTTTTCCAAAACCAAGAAATTTATGTTTTAGGAATTCGCTGCGAGTAAATAGTAGAAATTTATCTTCATATTTTTTGAAGGCTTCTTCAAATTGTTCCATTTTATGTTTCTTAACAAAGAAACTGAGAAATCTAGGTTCTGGAAACGTGGGCATGATCATGCTATCGTAAAGTTTTTCATCTTCATTAGTATAATAATAATTATTAATATCAATCAAACCGTGATCTGCTGTAATTAAAATTGTTGTATTAGTTCCAGCTAATTGTGAGCTTAAGTTCTTTAATGCTGAATCTGCTTCCACGATAAAGTTTTTAACTTCATCTGAATATACACCATGACGATGTTCAATTTTATCTGGAGAAGAAGAATATACGAAGATCAGTTTTCTCCCTTCTTTTTTTGTTTTAATTAATTCATTTATTGTTTTATAAAGATGATTATTATCTGAGTATGGTATTATTTTCGCAGTACCGGAATTTCTGATAACATTCGTACTTTGACTCAGTTCATCATGTGTAAGATAGAATTGTTGAACATCAGGGTTTCTACCTGATATTTTATTGAAGATGTTGTCTGCTCCCACATAATCTATAACGTTATATTTCTTAGCGTTTTGTGTTTTATAAGTAATTGAATCCCAGTTTGGAAGATAATCGATATTCTTAGCAAATTCCTTGAAATACAAAGTCCAGCCAATTGCACCATGTTCCCAAGGAGTTTTTCCGCTAATGATACTGGTTATCGCAGCGCTTGTAGTAGATGGAAATACTGATGTAATAGGTGAGACTAAGTTCTTGTTTAGGAATTTAGTTGAGTTTGCAAATTTGTTAAGTAAGTTCATTCCAAAGCCATCAAGAATAAAAAAAATGATGTTCTTCTTTATCCTAAGTGTTTTCGTATCAAGCTGTTTCAAAGGTGGGTGATTGTTTGTAACATCGTAAGTTTCCAAAATTGATGAAATCAGATTTACGATTGAATTCTTATAATCAGGATAAATTATTTTCATATTTTACCTATAAACATTTGTATCAAGTTTCACACTTGTAACGTACATTATCTCGCAGGAACCATTTCCCGTATCTGTCCTGGTATGACTAGATTTCCAGCTAACATTACCACCTTTGTATTTTCCTGATACATTTACAAGAAAGCCATCCAAAACGATCTTATCATTTTTTTTTGCTAACAGCACAGCTTTGCGAATATTACTGTTAGCCGGAATGATATGATGGTTAGAAGAATGTTCAGAAATATATTTCTGAGTTATTGCACATTCGTTATCAAATCTGTAGCGGTACCAACGCATAGTTTGTTTAACTTTGATATGTTCAAGATTTTTTGGTATGGAGACTTCGCCCCAACCAAAAGCAAAATCCAAGGGAGAAATGATCGATGTCCATCTAGTAGTATATCTCTTTTTACTAAGAATTATAGCAGATATTTTATATTGTGCAAAAGGTTCTATGCGTATATCTAAATTTTTTGAAATTATTTGGATATTATTATGATCAAAAATTGAAGATTGTTGAGGATCTTGTGCTGTATATATAGTTGTAAAATCTTCTTCTGATACATTAGGACGTTGTAAAAAGAGATAACCCACAAGGGCAGAAACGCTAACAATAAATATAATAACTACTATTATTTTCATTATGAATAGAGAAACCTTTTAATACTTCTTTTTGGTGTTTTCTCAAATTCTTCAGGAAAAATTTCAAGTTTCACAATTCGCATATAGGATGGAAAAATATCGTTCATGATTTTCTTATTTTTTTCCATTATTTCTTCAAGTTCACTTTCTATAATATTATTTGTATCTATTAACTCTATATTAGGATATACAAGAGCTACAAGCTGTCCACTTTTTTCTACAACAATAGATTCTTGAACATAAGGTAAATTATTTAATTTTGCTTCTAATTCTTCAGGATAGATATTTTTTCCGGAAGGTCCTAAAATCATGCTTTTGCTTCGTCCTTTAATGTAAATAAAATTATCTTCATCTATAACGCCAAGATCTCCGGTTCGTAGCCAGCCATTTTTATCCAGAACTTTCTTGGTTGCTTCTTCATGTTTGTAATAACCGTACATAACATTATCTCCACGAACCATTATTTCTCCGATCTCATTAAATTGATCAGAAGAATCGATCTTAACTTCCATAGCATCTACAAGCTTACCTGTGGACTGCAATTTGTAATTTTCCCAATTTGAATAACTTATTAAGGGTCCACATTCAGACATACCATATCCAATTGTGAATCTAAAACCAATATCGTGTAGGAATTGCTCTACCTCGGCATTCAAGGGTGCTCCACCAATTACAATTTCGCGAAACCTAGAGCCAAACACTACTGTTAGTTTTTCCTTGATCTTCTTATAGAGCAGTTTTCTTGTAAGTGGTATTTTTAGTAACAATTTAATTGAGCTTTTACCGAGAAGTGGTTTGAGTTGTTTTTTGTATATCTTCTCAATAACAAGAGGAACAGAAAGTATTAATCTTGGATGTATCTCACCAAATGCTTTCAAAATAATTTTTGGGGAAGGTGTTTTTCCTAAGAATGTAACATGACACCCATTGCAGAATGGAAAAAGAAATTCAAAGGCACATCCGAAAACATGAGCGATTGGCAAAAAAGAAACAATTGTATCTCCCGGATCTAATGGCATATGCTTTTGAGCGAATTGAATGTTTACAACCAAACTAAGATGCGGTAACATAACACCCTTAGAAAATCCAGTAGTTCCTGAAGTATATACTATTACTGCTAAATCTTTATTGTTGATATCTTCTAAATGAAAATTTTCTAATGTTAAATTATTATCAAATTTGGTCAAATATTTTATATTAACTGTCACCATTATATTTTGGTTTAGTTTCTTGCTGGGATAGGAGATGGAAAAGTCTGTTAAAGAAACAACTCCGTATAAATTTTTCATTGCAGATTCATCTATATCATCAAAGATCGTATCAGTTGAAAAAAGCAAAACAGAATCTGAGTGATTAACAATATGATGAACATCATCTGGTTTGAAATCTGGAAGAATAGGAACAATAACTGCACCATAACTAACAGTAGCTAAATATGTTATTGCCCAGTTTATTGAGTTTTTACCGATGATAGCTATTTTATCACCTTTTTTTATTCCACAGTTGTTAAATAATGAATGTAGAAATAAAATTCTATCAGCAACGTCTCCATAAGTTATTGTGTCTCCGTTATAATTTGAGAATGCATTAAGATTCCAATTCTTCTTCATGCTGTTTACAAACAATGAAACTAAAGTACTTTTCATAATAATCTCCGGTTATCTTATATTTTAATTAACAAAATAAAAAAAATGTTTAGAATTGAGCAAGTTGTTTTTTTAAATCATTTTTAAAGCGTTTTAATCAAAAATAAACAAGGATTTTCTTTACCCCATAATTCCTTGAATTCTTCTATCGGAACAAATCCACAAGCTTTATAAAACTCTCTGGTTTTTGCATATCCTTTATCAGGATGAGATGCACTTAAAGTTTTAACTGTCAGGAATTTCTTTTTTTTCTTTCTTAGATCTTTTTCAACAGCTTGTAATAATTTTCTTCCGATTCCTTGACGGTGAAAATCGGGTAGAACACCGCATACATATATTTCACTAGTTTCTTTGAAATGAGAGAGAATTGAGAAAAATCCCACTTCTTTATCTAACCTATAAGCAGCATAAAAATCTGTTTCTGCTGATCTTTCGATATACTCTTTGTTGGCAGATTCTAAACCAAACCAGTTAGGTAAGGACTCTATAATTTCTTTGCAAATTCGGCTTTTCTCGGTTTTCTTCTTAATTCTTTTTATTTTCATGTTTATCTCTAAATGATTTGTTTGGAAAATCATATTTTCTCCTGTTTCTCGTTCATTTTTGAACAAGTGTTTTTATCAGACAAGAGTGTCTGATTTACAGTTTATGAATCACCCAAACATTTGGTTCAATATAAATTCCTTCATCATTTTTAAGATCGATCTCTAACGGTTTCAAGGCTCCATCAATATTGTAATTTCCAGATTTTGGGAAATCCAAACCAGTCCAGTTTTTCCAATCCTGTACAGAACCACGAATATCCATTGCTTTGGAACAAACTTTTATAATCTTACCTCCAAGTTTTTCCTGAATTCTCAACCACGGATCAAAAAGTTGTTCATCCTCTCTTTTTAAAACTATGTATTGCTTAATATCTAATTGTGGAAAATCTTTTTTAAGAGTTGGACGAATAGGAATTATCAATGAATCAAGTTTGCAGTTTTTTCCTATTTGAACCATTGACTTTACCATCTTGCTGCTAAATCCTTTCCCCTGAAATTTAGGATTGATCGTTATCGAAAGACCGCAAAGCA
>JAGGWC010000163.1 GCA_021157645.1 Candidatus Cloacimonadota bacterium
ATATGACTGAATTGTATGTAGCTTACATTAATTATAATGATACAGTTCTGGAAGATCACGATGAAGTTGCCCTTTACATAGATGATAATAATGATGGCGTTTTCTCACCCGATACAGAAGCCAATGAAGGAAATTACTGGGCAGCTTATTATGCTGGCGGAAATCAACTAAAATTCCGACCTATATACGACACGGGAGGTGTGGGGACTGTATTCTTTTTACCCGATCCGCAATTGCAAGTTTCTGTGGATACGGGTTACATGGTTTATGAATTTATGATTCCTATAGGGACTGAAACGTGGGAAATAAATCCAAGTGCAGAAAATCAATCAAGTTTGGCCATTTTTGTATTGGATGACAACGCACCTGACCCTTCTGGTTTTGATGGTTGGTGGCCTCTGGACAATATAAATCTTTTTAATCCAGCTGGATTTGGAACGATTACTTACGGCACCATTCCAGAAACTCCACCTGCGCCGGAAAATTTAACACTCGAATGGATAGATTATCCATTACTTGATCTCAGATGGGATATGCCGGCAATAAATGATCTTGATCATTTTAATATCTTCTTTGCAATTAATGATGATGAATTCGAACTGATCGATCAAACGATAGGAATAGAGTATTTATATGAAGTGGCACCTACTCCTTTAACAACTTATAAGTTCTACATTACCACCGTTAACCAGCAGGGAATGGAATCTGAACCTTCTGAAATAGTAGAAATTCAATCTGTGGATGTTGATGGAGACTTGATCCCAATCATCACAAAACTGAATGCTAATTATCCAAATCCATTCAATCCAACAACAACGATTTCATTTTCTGTAGCACAAACCTCTTCGCTGGTGAATATTGAAATCTTCAATATAAAAGGACAGAAAGTGAAACAACTTATTAATGAAATCCTTCCTGCAGGAAAGCACGATGTTGTATGGAACGGAAAAGATGATAATGGTAAACAGGCAGCATCAGGTGTCTATTTTTACAGGATGAAAAGTGGAGATATCCAACAAAGCAAAAAGATGTTACTTCTAAAATAGATATGCCATTTACTCCGACAGTATTTGCTGTCGGAGTAATAATTCTGAGAAACACAAGTTTTAGCACAATATTAATAATGAGGGGAATGAAAAATTATGAATTTATCTAAATCATTGATCATGAAAATATTAATATTCGCAATTGTCAGTTTGGCTATCGTAGGCATTTTGCCATCAAGAACACAAATTCATCTTGAAGGAAAAGATGTAGAAAAAGGTATAGAAATATTCAATTATTATGCGGAAATATCTGATAGTATCTTCTATGGAAACTTTGGTGAAACAATCCCAAGAGGTATCGAAGGTTTTAATTTCGAAAAATTGCAAGAACTGGGTACTGAAATTAATGTAGATTTTAACAAAACTATCGAACTTATAAAAAAACCTTTTGGAAGTGCCTGGATCACGCATGCCTTAGGATTAACTGTAGTAGGCTTGGTTAAAATACTTGCAGCAACGATAATTAATGCAATAATGTCTAATATTATCTACTCAACAATTTTATCATGTATTGGAATTATCATCCTATTTATATTATTTTTTGTGTTCTTCTCTAAAAAAAATATGAAGATCGAGAAAGAGAAATTGTTAAATGAACAGATAAAACCTGCATGGTTCGCGATAATCCTTTCCGGTATAAACATTATCTTCTTAGCATTATTGCTCAGTATAATAACCTATTTGATAGTAATTTCGATTCCAATAAATATGCGATTTATTGCGAATCCACAAATAGTGAATTTCGGACAAATAAATTTTGGAGTAACTTTTTATATTACAACACTCTATTATATATTTGGGATAATCTTTTCAATTTTCATCATAATTTACTACCTTAAAATGAAACGATCTGAATTAAGAAAGCTATATACTTTCATCCTGATAATTCCTATTTTAGCTCTTGGTTATAATTTGTGGTCTTCTACAAAACATGTTAATAGTACTAATAGTATTATCGATTCACAAAACATTAATTCTAATAGACAAATGGTAATTTCTGACTGTACCAAAATAGCTTACAGTGCACGTCAATGGTATTTAACAACTTCTCAAGAAAGAGATTTAAAATTAGAAGAAATTACGTTTTCAGATGTTGCAGTTTCTGCTGAGAATGAGAATGGAAAATATGATTTATCTGTAGAGGATAATTTATTAACCATAACAGGTGAGGGAAAAGTTGTAAAAGAAGATGGAAATTTTGCCTTTGGTATAACTACCTATAATGCAGAAACAGATTCGATAAAAACTGATATCATGCGATGAATTTAGGAAATCATTAATGCTTTTAAAAAATAGACCCGACTGGCAATGGCGTTACAAGATGGCAGAAAAGATCTGCAACCGTTTGGATTTCGAAAAATTTGGTGTAAAAGGATTTTACATTTTCGGAAGCACTAAAAATGCAACTGCCGGACCAGCCAGCGATATTGATATTCTTATCCATTTTTGTGGAAATAAAAAACAAGAAGAATGCCTTCTTGCTTGGTTGGATGGGTGGAGTCAGGCTCTGGCAGAGATAAACAAACAGAAAACCGGATATTCTTCTGATGGTCTGTTGGATGTGCATTTAGTAACTGATGAAGATATTAAAAATAAAACAAGTTTTGCAGTTAAGATAGGTGCAATTTCCGATGCTGCCAGACCACTGAAGGTAATAGATTAAATGAACTGCTTTTTTGTAACCGATCTTCACGGAAAAATTTCTCGCTATCAATCCTTAATAAACGAGATAAAAAAAGAGCTTCCAGACATCGTTTTAATTGGTGGAGACCTGCTCCCCGGATTCAACACTTTGTATGGAGATTTCATCACAGGATATCTTATTCCTTTATTTGAAGATTTAAAAAATGAGCTAAAAGATAAATATCCAAAAATATTTATTATCATGGGAAATGATGATCCACGGATTGAAGAAAAAAAAATAATCGAAGCAGAAAAAAAAGAAATTTGGAATTATCTACACGGGAAAAAGATTACTTATAAAGGTTTTGATTTTTATGGTTATGCATATGTTCCGCCAACACCTTTCAGATTAAAAGATTGGGAAAAATTTGATATTTCAAGATATGTTGATATTGGTTGTGTTTCACCTCTCGAAGGTTCACGAACTATAAAAGTAAATTCTGTAGACATTGAATATCACACAATTGCTAAAGATCTGCAAAAGTTAATGCCAGGTGATCTTTCTAAATCTATCTGTCTATTTCATGCTCCGCCATATAAAACTTATTTGGATCGGGCAGATCTGGATGGAAAAATAATTGATCATGTTCAAGTGGATGTGCATGTGGGAAGTATTGCCATTAAGAATTTTATTGAAAGTAAGTTCCCTAAAATAACTTTACATGGTCATATTCATGAATCTTCCCGCATTACCAGACAATGGCAAGAGAAGATCAAAAAAACATATTCCTTTTCTGCAGCTTGGGATGGAATAGAATTGGCATTAATAAAATTCGATCCGGAATACCCAGAAAAAGCAGAGCGAATATTGCTAGATTGAGATAATATTTTGTCCTTTATTTTTGTTTCAATTTATTCAATCTGTTCATTTCTCTTTTTCGTTCAGTTTCATTAAGAATTTTTTTACGCATTCTAATATTTTTTGGAGTTACTTCCAATAGCTCATCATCATTAATATATTCCAATGCCTGTTCTAAACTGAATTTTCTTGGTGGGGCAAGTTTGATAGCATCATCGGAACCGGATGCACGGACATTTGTGAGTTTTTTTCCTCTCACCACATTCAGCACGAGATCATTTTCACGTGAATGTTCTCCTACTATCATTCCTGCATAAACTTCTACAACCGGACCTATAAAAAGAATTCCGCGAGCTTGAAAATTATATAGTGAATACCCTGTAGAGAGGCCTCTTTCCATAGCAATAAGAGATCCACGCTTTTTCTTATCAAGATCACCTTTATAATATTCATATTCATAAAAACTATGATTAATTATACCTGTTCCACGAGTTGTAGTAAGAAATTCATTTCTGAATCCAATTAATCCTCGAGCAGGAACTTTAAATTCCAAGCGTGTGTAGCCATCAGTACCAGTAACCATATCCATCATTTCACCTTTACGTACACCAAGCATTTCGATAACTGTTCCAACAAATTCGTCTGCTACATCTACCACTGCAAGTTCAATAGGTTCTGTACGTTTTCCTTTTAACTGACGGAAAATAACTTTTGGTCTTGAAACCTGAAATTCAAAACCTTCTCGACGCATATTCTCGATAAGAATAGCAAGTTGAAGTTCACCACGTCCCTTAACAACAAACTCATCTCTATTCTCTGTATGTTCAACAACAATACTCACATTAGTTTGAAGTTCTTTTTGCAATCTATCCCAAATGTTTCTGGAAGTTACATATTTCCCTTCATTCCCTGCAAAAGGAGAGTCATTAACTCTAAATGTCATAGATAAAGTTGGAGCATCTATCTCTATTATTGGAAGTGGTTTTGGATTTTCTTTGCAGGCTGCTGTCTCTCCAACATCAACTTTTTCCATACCTGCTAAAGAAACAATATCTCCAGCAAAAGCGGTTTTAATTTCTTTCTTCTTCAAGCCTTCATATTGGAATATTTTTGAAATTCTATAGAGTAATCTCTCACCATCACGCTTAAGTAATACTACTTCCTCACCTTGGCTAACTTGTCCATTCTTGATTTTTCCAGTTCCAATTTTACCAAGATAATTATCATATTCAATTGCGGATATAAGCATTTGGAATGGCTTATTTTCATCACCTGTAGCATCTTTCACTTTATGAATGATCGTCTCAAACAAGGGAATCAGATCGGTATTTGTATCTTCCAATTCATATCTTGCATAACCATCTTTTCCTGAGGCATAAAGAATCGGAAAATCTAATTGTTCATCATTTGCATTTAAATCAACAAATAGGTCAAATACCATTTCCAGCACATCTGCAGGTCTGGCATTTGGTCTATCTATTTTATTTATAATAACAATTGGATTTAATCCAAGTTCTAATGATTTTTTTAGAACATATTTTGTTTGCGGCATCGGTCCTTCAAACGCATCAACTAATAACAAAACTGAATCAACCATCTTCATAATACGTTGAACTTCACCACCAAAATCAGCATGACCTGGTGTATCAACAAGATTTATTTTGTAGTCTTTATAAGTAAGTGATGCATTTTTGGAAAATATAGTTATTCCGCGTTCTCTTTCCAGATCATTACTATCCATTACACGTTCAGCAACATTCTGATTATCTCTAAAAACACCGGAATGCTTTAAAGCTCCATCTACCAATGTTGTTTTACCATGATCAACATGAGCGATGATAGCAATATTTTTAATTTTTCTCATAATTCCTCAATTTTAATATTTTCTTATTATGTCTTAAAAAATCTAGAGGTTATAGAGTCAACGCATTTAAATTACGTGTGTGTAAATACTTCTTACAATTGGTAGTATCATTTTTTTAAATTTGACATTAATATAACTGGAACTAATTTGCTTCTTGTCTTAAGAGGGAGGATAATATTGTCTGAAAGTATTTATAAAATTCTAAAGAAATGTGCCTGGATTCTTTTTTTTGTTTTATTAGTTTTATGTTTAGCGAATATAATTCTTTCTCTCACTGGAAATCTCTTTCAGAAGACACTTCCCTTTAAACACGTGAATGGAAAAGTAATTGAAACCACTGATGATGCCTTGAATAAATTATTCAAGAATAAGGAAATTACAAAAATTGATACTGTAGCAATTAGTCAAAACGTAATGGAAGCTAAAAACTTTGAAGAAAACGATGAATCTGAAACAAGTAATCTTGTTTTATTTAGAACCGAATCAAATCACGGAATTCAAATTAATTTTGATTCCGATTTCGAAAGTACAGATAAAGATTCTGTAGAGATAACCTTAAAGGATACACTTACAAATATTTCTGAACATAGATTTGTGCAAACGAATTCCGAATACAATAAGATGGAAATTCTTAATATTGCCGGTAATTTTGCACTTTTAATTTTCGCTTTTTTCAACTCGTTTATACTGTTAAAATACAGCTCTGCCAAAGAGAATGTCCTCATTGTATTTTTTATATTATTTTTAATAACACCTCCTCCATCCTTAATTTTAGATAAGCAGTTTCTGTATGTCTGGACAATTTTACTTTCACCGTTTTGGGGAATTCTCTTCTACCACTTTATGGTGCTTAAAGTAGACGTAGAAAAGAAAATTAAAAAACTATATATAATTTCTACAATTATTTTTCTTATCGGCTACATTTTAAGTTTACTTTTTAAAGAAGGTTTTGATTTTATTCATCTTTGGTCAGCTTTTTGGATGTTCAAAGGATTTCTGTTATTAAGGAAAGAGTACAAGAAATCTCGTTCAATTGAACTAAGAAGATTGTGGGGAGCATTCAGCGGAATCGGTGTTTCGATGATCTCGTTTATCTTAATATTTGTCATTGCAAT
>JAGGWC010000036.1 GCA_021157645.1 Candidatus Cloacimonadota bacterium
CTTTAGAACTATATAATTAAAATCTTGACATAATAATAATAAATTTGAATATTCCGTATGTTCAATAATAAAATAAATATTTTGGAGGAAAATTATGAAAAAGATTATTGGAATTTTAGTTTTCACGTTTGTAGTATCTATTGTTTTTGCTACAACAATTTATGACGTTCAGTATACTGATGTTGCTGGACCAGATGGATGGTATCCATCTCCTATGGTTGATCAGGAAGTAACAGTTATTGGAATTGTAACCGGTGTAGAATTCTCTCATTTTAAAGATAACTTTTTTATTGAAATGGAAGATGGTGGTCCTTGGAGTGGTGTATATGTATTTATGGCTGGTGATACAACATTAGTTGCTGGTGATGAAGTAGAGATAACAGGAACAGTAAGGGAATATTATGGTTTTACTGAAATTTCTGGTTATGATGATACCTTCATTAGTGTAACTCTTCTAAGTTCAGGGAATACCATTCCGGCACCAATGATTGTTCAAACAGCAGATTTTACAAATGCAGCAGTTGCTGAGCAATATGAAAGCTGTTTAGTTGAAGTAAATGATGTTGTTGTAACACAAGAACAGATCAATTTTGGACAATGGTATGTAACTGATATTTCTGGAACTCCATGTCAGATCGATGATGGTTTTTTCTATTTGGATTCAGTGACACCACCAATCGTAATTACTGTAGGAATGGAGTGGGCAATAATTAGAGGATGTCTTGATTATAGTTATGATGAATATGGAATAAACCCAAGAATTCCTGAAGATCTGATTGATGTAGTTTCCTCTAACGAAAATACAGTTAATACCAACTCAGAATTCATCGGTTGTTATCCAAACCCATTTAATCCACAAACGACAGCATATCTTAATTTGAAAAATGATAGTCATGTTACCTTAAATGTTTATAACATTAAAGGTGAGAAGATCAGAACTCTTGTTAATGAAAATCTTTCAGCCGGTGAACATCATGTTATTTGGAATGGTACCGATAACAATGACAACAAGGTTTCAAGTGGTATTTATTTCTTTGAGTCAGATATTGATAGTTATGGTGGTGATTATACAAGCGTTAAAAAGGTGATCTTACTTAAATAAGATTAAATCGGGGATAGGAAAATGAGAAAAACCTTCAATAAAATTCTTGCTCTTATAATAATATCTGGTATTGGGTATTTAGGATTGAAGATATATCAACTATTAAAAGGTATCATTGAGCTGGATAAAACTCTTCCGCAGTACTTGGGTAATATTATTGGTGAAGTTCCAATTGTATCAATTACTGCAATATTCAATAAAATTACAATTACAGCTAAATACAGTAAGACGATCATTAAGAAAAATGAGAATTTAGAGAATATAGTTCGTGATTATGTTACGGATTTTTATCCGATCTTTAAAGCAAATAATGTGAAAATATTAATTGAAGAGTTGGAAGAGGAGAAAGAAGAACCTGTCCCAAAAGAAAAAGAATAATTATTCAAGAAATAAAAAAGGAGCTGAGAAAATTCTCAGCTCCTTTTTTTTTGCTTAACAACTTAGAATTTCACTTCCATTGTTAAGAATACATTTATTAGTGGCGCGGGTGTTACATACATGTAATAATTTCCGGTAAGATAATCATCTTGCCATTCATTATTGTCATCATAATATCCACGGTTAAAATCTCTACTTACATTAGCAGAAAGAAAATTTTCTCTATTTAAAACATTATTCACATCTAACCTGATGAACGCTTCAGTTCCACCTAAATTAAACGAATATTTAATGTTTGTACCGAACTCCATGAAATAAGGTAATTGAGAACTTGTTACAGAAGTAGTATCTGCAATATAATCTTCCCCTTCAAGAATATAATTACTATAATATTCATTTGTGTAGTTTGCATAATAATCATCCCAATATTTCCCAGTTAACCCGATTCTTAATTTACCATTTAAAGGTAATTCCTTGAATGTATAACCTATTGATGCATTTGCCATTGTTTCGGGTGAGTTGGGTACAACTTTCCCAATCATATCTTCCGCACTTCCACCAAAGATTTCATCAACATTCATACTGACCCATCTATTCTTAGAAAGAGTTAACGAAGCTGAACTATCAAGATTATTAAATTTAAACTTTGTACTTAATTCCAAGCCTTGATGACGTGCTTTTCCAGCATTCAATGTTAAACTAGCATCATATTCGTTAATCCCAATAGAATCTTCTGCAGCATGATAATATTCTTCAGTTACCGGAAGATTCACCCTTTCGATCTTATCCTCATATTCACTGATATAGTAATTTGCATCAATATCAAAATAAGCTCCATCGTATCCAACACCAAATTCAATAGTATTAATTTTTTCCGGTTTTAATTCACCATAAAAATGTTCTTCATCCTGATTGTAGTAATCTCCAGCACTATCTTGCAGAACAATATTCTTGGTATACATTTGATTCCCATCAGGTCCGTTATACCCACTATACCAATCGCTGGTTCTTGGCTCTTTATAAGCTAATGAGTAATTTGCCATAATATTGAAATATTCAGATAAGTTGTAGTTGACACCAACTTTTGGTGAGAAGAAACTAAATACTTTTTTGTAATCATCTTTATTAAATTTAAGCACAGTATCTTGTTCAACAACTTCAGTCATTTCTTTTGTGGAATAGAAATAATGTCCGGTTGGTTCACCTGTTCCCAGATCGTAAATTTCTATTTGGTTTTCTTCGACTTGGGATGCGTATCGTGCATATTGTCCATCCAACAAAATATTCATCTTTTCTATTGGTTTGATCTGTATTCTGGCAAAAGCTGACATATTAAGGACATCACTAGTATAATCATAAAGTGTTTGGAAAGTTTCATAAGTTCCCACACTATCTGGAAACTCAGGATTGTAATGACGGAAATTCTCTCTCTTTCCGATATGGTCAGCTTGCCAATTTCGCATTTCACCACCAATAACCAATTTGTAACTATTATTGATGTCATATTGATAATAAGTATTTACTCCAAATTGTTTATGATCACTTATCCTATTATTGCGCCAACTGTAATTGTAACGACTTCTAAAAAAATCTGCTCCTTGACCACTAACTTGCACAGGATCACCATTCGCATCTAGGTATGTTACTGCGGGTATCCAAATATCAAAAGCTGGAATATATATACTATCATTGGGATTAAATCCTTCTACAATAAGATCATATTCTTCATACAAATATAAAGCATGAAGGGCAAATTGATTCCATTCATATATTTCTGGATTATCTTCGTCAAGAAAACCATCACGAAACTCTATCTCGCCAGTTTCTATATTAAATTTATCCTGACTTAAATATTTTCCTCCACCAATACCTGTCGTTGCAAATACATTGGTCATCAGAAGTTGATTGTCTGTAATCTTCCATTCATCACGAATTGAAAACTGAGGTTTAAAGTAATAATTCTCTTGATATTTATGATTATTACGACTGTATTCTCTACCCAGTGTTTCCATTAAATTTCTATCAGATTTAAAATATACTTGATTATGTTCTTGAGGAGCTCCGATAAAACTTAAATTTATCTTATGCATATTAAAATTTATTTGAGATTCAAGACCAAATGAATAGCCATCATAATTAGTTCCAGCCAGATAATAATCTCCTCTCTTTCTTTCTAACATTAAATTATAGTTTATCTTTCCATCTAATAGATTCCCTGAATTATAGCGTGCGATAACATTATAATTGTAAGGATCATAATCAGTGATATTCCCAAAACCATCAGCAACATCACCTTCAGTAGAAAATCTTCCATATGATGAGCGAACTGTGATCTCACTTTCTGGAGTAGAACCCATTGTCTCAATATTCAAGGAACCACCAAAAGCACCGGAACCATAAAGCGAAGAACCTGCTCCTTTTTGAACCTGAACAGTTTTTACATTGGAAGATAATCCAGTCCAATTACTCCAGTATACTTTCTGGCTTTCCGGATCATTCACTGGAATTCCATTTATCATAACTTGGATCTTGTCCGCTTCAAAACCACGCATTGTGACCTGTGCATCTCCTATTCCTGTTGTATTAGAAAACAATCCTGGAACATCTTCCAGAAGCTGCGGCATATCCTGAGTTGTATATTTATTGCTGATTGTTTCTTCATCAATATTGCTAAAAGCTATTGGAGTTTCTCTCTTTACAGCTCTGTTAGCTGAAACTTGAAAACCCTCTATTTTTACTGCACTTCTCTCCATCTGGAAATTCACGATTGCTGTTATATCGTCTTCGACAATTGTACTTGTTTCCTCTTGTTTATAACCCATCAAGCGAACATTTATTATATGCTCGCCTATTGGAACATCTTTCATAAGATATGTTCCATTAGCTTTTGTATAAGTTCCTGTTTGGGAATCTTTCAGGAAAACCGATACACCTTCAATTGCATATCCTGTTTCTACATTTGTGATCTTACCGGCAATTTTACCAGTTTGTGCCAGTAAACTAATTGGAAGTAAAAAAATTAAAAGTATAAATAATTGAATTGTTTTTTTCATTTGTTCCTCCATTTTATAATTATGATAAATTTACTTTTTATATGATTTACGTGTCAAGAATATTCATAATATCATATATCTTTTCTCATTAATTAATGGATTCTGTTTGTATGTTATCGCTTTTATATTTCTGAACGGCAATGCGTTATACATTATCCATGATCTGGGAATATCATTTACAATGAGAGAAATTTATTAGTATAGAAACCGTCTCAGTATGTTTAACTTGTTCTTTTAATTTCCGAATTTATTGATTAATTATAATTATTATAAATGGATGTGCAATTAGTAATTCATAAAAGTAAAAACTACGAATTATAACTTTTCTAAGAAATTATTTTATTTCAATAATTTCTAATTGACAAAATTAAGCTCAAAAACATTTTTCCAAAAAAATCACTTGGAGAAATTATGAAAAAAATCTTAGTTACAGGTTCAGTTGGACAGATCGGTTCGGAATTAACAATGCTATTAAGAGAACTTTATGGTAATGACAATGTGGTAGCAGGAGGAAATAGAACAAAACCCAGCAGAAAGTTATTAGAATCGGGTCCTTTCGAGATTGTAGATTGTACAAATGTAGATCAATTAGCAAAAACAGTTAAGAAATACAATATTGATACGATATATCATTTGGCAGCAATACTTTCTGCAGTAGCAGAGGCAAAACCAAATTTAGCTTGGAACGTAAATATCAATGGTTTATACAATGTTTTAGAAGTGGCTCGAGAAAATAATTGTGCTGTATTTACTCCAAGTTCTATTGGTGCTTTCGGTCATTCTACCCCTGTAGATAATACTCCTCAAGATACAATTCAAAGACCAAACACTATGTATGGTGTAACCAAAGTTGCTGGAGAGTTGCTTTGTGATTATTATTATAAAAGATTTAATGTAGATACTCGTGGCGTGAGGTATCCAGGAATTATTTCTAATGAAACTCTACCTGGAGGTGGAACAACTGATTATGCTGTAGATATATATTATGAAGCAATAAAAAAGAAACAATATACAAGCTTTCTAAAGGCTGGAACTTTCTTGGATATGATGTATATGCCGGATGCTTTGAAAGCAGCAGTTGACATTATGGAAGCAGATCCAGCTAAACTTATTCATAGAAATGCTTTCAATATTTCAACAATGAGCTTCGATCCTGAAATATTAGGTGCTTCGATCCGCAAACATATTCCTGAATTTAAACTGGATTATGAAGTGGATGAAATGCGTCAGGCTATTGCTGATAGCTGGCCAAATAATATGGATGATTCTGCTGCTAAAGAAGAATGGGGTTGGAATTATGATTATAATCTGGAAAAAATGACCGAAGATATGTTAAATGTACTAGGTAAAAAACTAAAAAAATAATTAACAAAGAGAGGGATTATGAAAAAGATTTTTGGATTATTAATGTTGAGTTTGGTATTATTTACTGTTTCATGTGATCTATTTGGACCTAATCAAGCAGGAGATGTTTTTATAGAAATTACACCTTCAACTAGTGGATATGTTTGGGAATCCGATATTGAGATCATTGTAACTGCAGATAATGAAGGAAAAGTGAATTATGTGAAGATCTTTGTGGATAATATTGAAATTATCGAAGATCACTTATTACCTTTTAGTAAAGTTATTAGTACAAACCAGTGGCAATACGGTGAGCATACTATAAAAGCTAAAGTATATTATGATGATGATTCAAAATCCGATAAACAAATAACAGTTTCATATATTTGCTGTCCCATTTTTGAAGAGGATCTTATTAATATCAATGGAATAACAGAAACTAATGCACAAGGTGAACTAATTGGTAATATCGATGAAAGTGACTGGCATTTCGGTGATGGTGTTGTTGGCACTACTTTTGGTCCTGCTTTTCCAAATCCATGTCAGCTTAGTTGCTTAATTCAGTTCAATTTAGAAATAGAAAGTACAGTTTCCATCATAATTATTAATTCCGAAAATGAAATTATCGAAGTTTTACTTGATAATACGACTTTAGCTGTTGGTGAGCATAATATTCAATGGGCTGCACCAGAAAATGTGAATGACATTTACAGAGTGATTTTTCATGCGGATGATGATTCTCATTGGCATGGAGATGTGGAAGTTCAGTAGATGATCTTCGGAATTGGTATCGATAATATTGAAGTTGTACGGATTAAGAAACAAATCAATGATTCAGTAAAATTCAAAGAGAAGATATTTACAGCTAAAGAAATTGAATATTGTGAATCTAAAAAGAATTATACCGAAAGTTTTGCAGCTCGTTTTGCTGCTAAAGAAGCTTTTCTGAAAGCTATTGGAACCGGCTGGAGTAACGGTATACAATTTAAAGATATTGAGATATTGAATGATAAAAAAGGGAAGCCAGTAATTTATCTACATGGAAAAGCAAAGCAGATAAAATTAGATAAAGAACTTGGAAATATTCAGGTTTCATTATCGCATTTAAAAGAAATAGCTACAGCAATAATAATAATAGAAAAATAAAATTAGGAGAAAAAATTATGGCACTTAAAAGATTGAATGCTGCACTGAACAAAAACTTGGAAGAATTACGTACAACGGGAAGAGATAAAGGTGCAGAGCTAGTTATTAGTGAAATAAAAGAAGCAAAAGGTGAATTTGGTCCTCGCTACAATTTGGTTGGTTACGGAGAACAGGAATTCATCAAAATGAATGCAAATTCCTATCTTGGAATGTCGATGAATCCGGAAGTTATCGAAGCTGAGGAAGCTGCTGCTCGAAAGTTTGGTGTAGGTCCTGGAGCTGTTCGTTTTATCAGTGGAACCCACACTCCACATATTGAACTTGAGAAGAAACTTGCAGAATTTCATGAACGCGAAGCTGGTATGATATTCAGCTCTGCATATGTAACAAGTTTGGGTGTAATATATCCACTCATAACAAAAGAAACAGTTGTAGTTTCCGATGCACTGAACCATAATTGCATTATTCAAGCAATGCGTCTTTCACGTCCTGCAGCCAAAATAATATATAAGCACAATGATATGGTTGATCTGGAAGTCAAAATGAATGAAGCTGTTGGAATGGGGAAACGTTGTCTGGTTATAACTGATGGAATTTTCAGTATGCGTGGGGATTTTGCACCACTCAATGAACTTACGAAAATTTGTGCTAAATTCGATGATAAATTTGAGGAAGGTGTAATAACCATTGTTGATGACTCTCATGGTGTGGGAGCTTTTGGAAAAACAGGTAGAGGAACTGAAGAATTTACAGGAGCAAAAGTAGATATTTTAATAGGAACCTTAGGAAAAGCTTTTGGTGTTAATGGCGGTTATGTTGTAGCTTCTAAAACTGTATTAGATTATTTGCGTGAATCTGCTCCAATGTATATTTATTCTAATCCGATCACATGCTCGGAAGCTGTTGCAACTTTAAAGGTTTTAGATATGATCGATAGTGATTGGGGAGTGAAAAGACTGGCTCATCTCGCCGCCATGACCAAGAAATTCGAGGATGGATTAACTTCTTTGGGATTTGAAACAATTGAAGGACCGCATCCGGTTGTGCCATTGATGGTTCGAGATACAGCAGAAACAACAAAATTGGTGGATTACCTTACAAAAAATGGTGTTTTAGGAACAGGTCTTAATTTCCCAGTTGTGCCAAAAGGTGATGAAGAGATCAGATTCCAGGTTAATGCTGATCATACTGAAGCTGATATTGATAAAGTATTGGAAACCTTGAAAAAATATAAAGAAATGTAATTCATAATGGGATTAGAAAGTAATTATTAACAGGGGGCATTTGCTCCCTGTTTTTTTTAAGTTCTTCAAATCAAATCATTTCTCAATTTTTTTTTATTCTTGACACATCACTTAACAAAACCAAATAAATATTCTATTATAAAAGAGGGTATAATATGGGGTATGAAAATGTAACACAATCTCTTACAAAAGTGATAGAGATGAAAAATATTACTAAGAAATTTGGTGATTTTGTAGCAAACGATTCTGTTAATCTTGATGTATTCAAAGGTAAAGTTCATGCTCTCCTTGGTGAGAATGGAGCGGGAAAATCTACCTTGATGAACATATTATATGGTTTGTATAGTCCTACTTCAGGTGAGATATTGATAAATGGTAAAAAGGTAGATATTACAAATCCCAACATTGCTATTGAACATGGAATCGGGATGGTTCATCAGCATTTTATGCTCATCAAACCTTTCACGGTAGCTCAAAATATTATTTTAGGTCGAGAACCAATCTCTAAATTGAGCGTTCTCAATATGAAAAAAGCACTCAAGGATGTTAAGGAAATTTCTGAACGCTATGGGCTTTATGTAGATCCTAACGCCAAGATAGAAGATATTTCAGTTGGAATGCAGCAAAGGGTTGAAATTTTAAAAGCTTTGTATCGGGGAGCTGAGATATTGATCCTCGATGAACCGACAGCTGTTCTCACACCACAAGAAATAATCGAACTTATCCAGATAATTAAAAATCTTACAAAAGAAGGGAAATCAATTATTCTTATTAGTCATAAACTAAAGGAAATAATAGATGCTGCTGATTTCTGCCTGATCATAAGACGAGGAAAACATATCGATACAGTTGTGGTTTCTGAAACAGATGAAGAAGGATTAGCTTCAAAAATGGTGGGAAGAGAAGTAAGTTTTGTTGTTGCTAAAGATCATAAAGAAGCAGGTGAAGAAATATTCTCTATCAAAGATCTTATTGTGAAAGATAATAGAGATATTATCGCAGTTAATAAACTTAATCTTTCTATAAAAAAAGGTGAAATACTTGGCTTAGCCGGAATAGATGGAAATGGGCAAACTGAATTACTGGAAGCAATAACCGGTCTTAGAAAAGTTGAATCAGGTAAAATTATGATTAACGGTGAAGATATAACAAATAATACACCTTTCCAAGTTATTAGTAAAAAGATCTCACATATTCCGGAAGATAGACAGAAACGGGGTTTGGTCTTAGAGTTTGATATTTCAGAGAATACAATTTTAGAGAATTATTATAAAGAACCATTCGCAAAAAAAGGTATTCTTCAATATAACAATATTCAAGTTTATGCAAAGGAACTGATCGATAAATTTGATGTTCGTCCCAGAGAGGAATCTAAGATGGCAAGAACTCTTTCCGGTGGCAATCAACAGAAGGTGATCATTGCAAGAGAAGTATCAAATAATCCTGATTTGCTTATTGCAGCTCAACCAACAAGAGGTCTTGATGTTGGGGCAATAGAATTTGTTCATAAATCATTAATCGAACAACGCAATAAAAATAAAGCAGTTTTCTTGATTTCTTTTGAATTGGATGAGATCATGAATGTTTCAGATAGAATTGCAGTTATTTATGAAGGGAAAATAGTTGGAATTGTGGATGCAAAAGATGCTGAAATTGAAACGCTGGGATTGATGATGGCAGGCGGGGGCAATAAATGAAACTAAAATTGAAAGAACTAAGAAAAACACTTTATATTTTTGCCACTGAGAAAACAATTGGATTCACTTTAATTTCAATTTTCCTTGGACTTGTAGTTGGTGCAATTTTTCTTGCTGCTGCCGGCTTTAATCCGTTTCAAGCTTATTGGGTAATGCTGCTAGGCGTATTCTCAAAACCTAGTTACATCTCTTATACGATTATCCGTGCAACTCCTTTGATATTAACCGGACTTTCAATAGCATTCGCCTTTAAAACAGGTCTATTTAATATCGGAGCTGAGGGACAATTCATTATCGGTTCAGTTGCTGCTACAGCAGCCGGTTATTTCTTACATTTGCCTTTGTTGATTCATATTCCGGTAGTGATAATTTCAGCAGTTCTTGCCGCAGGTATATGGGGAGGAATTGCCGGATATTTCAAAGCAAAATTTGGAGTACATGAAGTAATTTCGACGATTATGCTGAATTGGATAGCACTGTATTTCCAAAATTTCCTCATCTATACTAAAGGATTCCAAAAACCGGGAGGAGAAACTTCTTACTCTATTCAACCTACAGCAAATATGATGATCTTAAAAACATGGAAACAATCTGAGGCTGGACGTGAATGGTTATTGCAGCATCCATTTTGGAAAGATCTTTTAAGAACACCAATGAATTGGGGTTTTGTAATTGCCATTTTAATGGCAATATTAGTTTGGTTCATTCTTAATAAAACCGCCCTTGGCTATAGATTACGTGCAGTTGGTTTTAATAAATTTGCGGCGGAATATGGTGGCATAAACGTAAATAAGAACATGATAATATCAATGTTCATAGCTGGAGCTTTAGCAGGTTTAGCCGGAGCTTTGCAGGTTGTTGGAGTGTCTCATAAAGTAACTCTGATCGCTGCAATGGAAGGTTATGGTTTCGATGGTATTGCCGTTGCTTTGATTGCTAATAGTAATGCATTGGGTTGTATATTAGCTGGGTTACTTTTTGGAGCTCTGAAATATGGTGGTACAAAAATCCAAATGTTTCCTGTGAAAGCACCTTCAGAGGTTATTAATATTGTAATAGGCTCTATTGTCTTTTTTATCTCGATCCCAAAACTGATTAAAGTTATTTTAACAAGAAAAAATAAAAAAGAGGGCACAAAATGATAGAAACAATATTGAGCAACATTGCCTTAATAATTGGTACAACTTTAATGTATTCAACACCCCTTATTTATACATCGCTTGGTGGAGTCCTCTCAGAAAATTCAGGTGTGATCAATATCGGTTTGGAAGGGATGATGGTTATTGGAGCTTTTGCTGGAGCAGCTATCGGATATTTTGTTGGAGATCCTTGGATCGCTTTTATCGGGGCAGGAATTGCCGGTGGATTATTTGGACTTCTTCATGCTTTTGCCTGCGTAACATTCGGTGCAAATCAGGTTGTTTCCGGAATTGCAATTAATTTTCTGGGAGCCGGTATTGCCTTATTCCTAAGTCGAATGTTCTTTGAAGGTGCTACAATGACAAAATCTATTCCACTCGATAATAAAATGCCAAGACCATTAAATGGGGTTTTCCCGGATGGATCGCTCTTGAACATTATTTTTGATAATCAATATGCAACAGTCTATCTTGCATTGCTCATGGTATTAATCATCTGGTTCTTTATGTACAAAACTAAATACGGTTTAAGATTAAGGTCTGTGGGAGAACATCCAACAGCAGCAGACACTCTGGGAATCAATGTTATGCGGATTCGTTATCTTGCAGTAATTATGTCAGGAGTTTTCGCTGGATTTGGCGGAGCAGCTATGAGTTTGGCAATTGTATCAAATTTTAGACCTACTTTAGTTTCGGGTCATGGATTCATTGCACTTGCAGCGATGATTTTTGGAAAATGGAAACCACAGGGTGCTTTGCTGGCATGCCTTCTCTTTGGCGGTGCACAAGGTTTAGCAGTATTCCTCGGTCAATTTGATTTTGAGATTTCTACACAATTGATAAGTATGTTGCCTTATGTAATTACAATTGTTGTACTTATAGGGTTTGTAGGAAAATCTGCTGCACCATCGGCTGATGGTATCCCATATGAGAAGGAACATAAAAATTAATCTTTATCACTTGACATATAAAGCTGCATAAAAGTGTTTTGAAAAAGAGATAAATTGCTACCGAAAAGTAGCTTAAAAAAATAGTAAAGGAGAAGTAAATGTTTAAAAGAATTATTACGATTTTTGTTCTCGTGCTGTTCATGCTATCTGTTATTAGTTGTGGGCAGGCAAAAAAAGAATCAGGTATTAAGATCGCAATGGTAACTGACGTTGGTGGTATTAATGATCAATCATTTAATCAATCAGCTTGGGAAGGATTAAAAAGAGCTGAAAAAGAATTCGCTCTTTCTGTAGATTATCTTGAGTCAACTCAAGATGCAGATTATGCACCTAACATGGAAACTTTACTTGATGCAGGAAATAATTTGATCTGGGGTATTGGTTTTAAAATGGGTGATACACTTAAAGAAAAAGCTTTGGAAAATCCAGACCAAAATTACGCTATTATTGATTATGCTTATGGTGAAGAGACTCCAGCAAATGTTGTAGGTGTTGTATTTAAAGAGCAAGAACCATCATTCTTGGTTGGCTTCATTGCAGGTAAAATGACAAAAACTAATAAAGTTGGTTTTGTTGGTGGAATGAAATTCCCATTAATAGAAAAATTTGAATATGGTTTTAAAGCGGGTGTGAAATTAGCAAATCCTGATGCGGAAATTTTTGCACAATATGCAGATTCTTTCACAGATGCAGCAAAAGGTAAAGCTATTGCAAATCAAATGTATGGAAAAGATGCAGATATAGTTTATCATGCTGCCGGTGGTGTTGGTGATGGTGTTATCGAAGCTGCAAAAGAACAGGATAAATTTGCTATTGGTGTTGATAGAGACCAAAATTCTCTCGCTCCTGAGCATGTTATCACATCTGCTATGAAAAGAGTTGATAATGCAATTTTCAATGTAGCTGAACTTTTAGTTAAAGGTGAATTCCCAGGTGGAACAACTGTTGTTTACGGTTTAAAAGAAGGTGGAGTTGGTATCGCACCTACATCATATAAACTTGTTCCTGCTGATATCTTAGAAGAAGTTGAAGGACTCAAAGCTAAGATAATATCCGGCGATATTGTTGTTCCAAGCACACCTGACACTTTCGCAGAATGGATGAAGTAATCAAGTAAATTGTAACTTATTATAATTTGGAAGCCCCTGATAATTGGGGGCTTCCTTTGTTAATAGAGGAAATTTTATGAGCAAAAAAGGAATTCTATTTATTGTCCCAACTCCAATCGGAAATCTGGCTGATATAACTTTTAGAGCAGTTGATGTTCTAAAAAAAGTATCATTGATCGGTGCAGAAGATACACGGAATTCTAAGAAACTATTGAATCATTATAATATCGAAACTCCAATGATAAGCTATCATAAATTCAATGAACGAAAGCGGGTAGATCAGTTATTGGACAAATTACAAAATGGTGAAGATATTGCAATAATCTCAGATGCAGGAACTCCGGGAATCTCCGATCCATCCAGTATTATTATTAAAGAAGCTATCGCTAATGACTTAAAAGTGGAAGTATTACCGGGAGCAACAGCTTTTATTCCTGCAATAATCGCATCAGGATTAAATTGCGAAAGATTTCAATTCATTGGTTTCCTACCCGAAAAAAATAAAACACGTGATATATTATTAGAAAGTATTAAAAAAAATGAAAATACCTTGATATTTTATGAAGCTCCCCATAAAC
>JAGGWC010000084.1 GCA_021157645.1 Candidatus Cloacimonadota bacterium
AATTAATTGTGAATTATAATTATGCTAAGAACTGGAAGGAAAAAAGTAAAATAACATTTGCAAAAATGCCGTTTGAAAGTTCTGATTTCTGGTTCAAATTCAAAACAGATAAATTTGGATGGTTTGAAATAACTTATGATGATCTGAAAATGTTACCAGATTTTTGCCAACCTTCACAGATCAAAATGTTAACTATGGTAAAAAAACAGATAGATAACAAAACTGAATTTGAACTTATGGAAATTCCAATTTATGTTGATGCTGATAATGATAGTTCTTTTGATATAGGTGATAAGATAATATTTGAACGTGAACAATTTCCTGATATGGGAACTTATTATCAAAATGAAATGACTTTTTGGCTTACATTTGGTGGAGATTTCAAAGGGAATCCGGCACGATTGAAAAGTGATCCAAACTTATCACGCTACAATTCTATCTTTGATTTCGAGAAGAAAACTATTATAGGTAACCAAACTTATCGCGACGATGTAGACGGCATAATAATTTATCCGGGAGATATTTCTTCAAGCCAAACCGGTGTTTTTGAAACTCATGCTCAAAATTATGCTGACCTTCATCCCGAAATGAATTTCATCATAAAAAGCCAATCTGCAATTTTTGATTCTTTATCTGGTGGTAATCCAGATTCCCAAGCTGTAGAAAATTATATTGAATCTGAATTCAATATTCATCCTGAAATGCAATATGTGGTTTTGATGGGATCCGGTATCCAAAATTGGAATCCGCAAAATGAAAAAAGTAAGATTATTGTTGCTATGGAAACAAGTTCAGTTTCCAGCGATGATAATTTTGTTGATTTCGATGATGATTATAGACCAGAATTAATTATTGGTAGGATCCCTGCTCAGAATGATCAAATGATGGATTATTATTTGCAGAGAATAGAAAATTATATTCATAATCCAACTCCAGGATTTTGGCGGAATAAAATACTAATAATGGCAGATGATGAGCATAAGAAAGGTGTACTGGAAGGATTAAGCCAAGCTCATGGCATGAATCATACTGCAAGGGCACAGGATGCTGAAGACTTCATCACTGATACGATTATAGTCGATAAAGTGCTGGGAATAGAATATGGCTTCGATGAATATCAAAATAAACCAGAAGCACGTATGGCTCAGATAGAGAGTATAAATCAAGGAAGATTGATATGGTATTTTATCGGGCATGGTAATGAAGATGTTTTAGGTGATGAAGATTATTTTAGAGCTTCATTACATATGGATCTGTTGGATAATTTGGAACATTTACCATTATTCTTGGCTGCCTCCTGTGAAGTGGGTAAATTTGATGACTCTGAAATGGACTGTATAGCAGAAAGATTTTTGTTCTATGATAATGGTGGTTCAATTGCTTCAATTGCAGCAACAGCTAGAGTAGGCCCGATACCAAATACAACATTGATGGAATATGTTCTTAAATATATTATTGAAGATCGTATGAATATTGGAAATGCATTAAGAGATGCTAAACTAATTTACCCAATAGGACTTAGTAACAATCAGTATTTCACTGTTTTGGGTGACCCTATTCTTAAAGTCCTTTCTCCACAAATAAACGAAAATATTACAGGAATTCCTGACAGTGTTCAAGCAAGACAAACAGTAAATCTAAGCGGTGATTATGAAAATGCGATAAATGGATTAGGTGAAGCAAGAATTTATGAGTCAAAATACAATAAGCATTATGAAAATGAACTTCTTGTATTTATAGTTAATCATTGGGTAAATCAGCATTATGAAGTAGATTACACAAGTAATGGCCATACATTTTATTATGGAAATATAAATATAATAAATGGTGAATATAATGCACAGTTTATTGTCCCTGAAGATGTCCACTCAGGTGACGGAGGCAGAATATTAAATTATGTATATGACAATAGCACTTCTGAAGATTTCTTGAACTGTTACCTCCCAATGAAACTTAGCAATATTCCTGTTTATGCACCAAGCACAGGTCCGCCTCAGGTTCAACTTTTTTTGGACTCTCCAAACTTTATTGCTGGTGATTTTGTGTCAACCAGCCCTGAATTAATTGCTCATATTGAAGATGAAAATGGAATTAACATTATTGGTTCATCAGGGCATTGTATACTATTGATAATAGATGGATCCTTAACACCCATTGATGTGACGGATGGATTTATGTATGCTACTGGCTCTGCTACTGCAGGAGAACTTACTTGGCAGCTTAATGATCTTTCGGAAGGAAGCCATACAATTCAGCTTATTGTGTTCGACAATCTTAATAACCCAACAGTTGCAGAAACAAATTTTGTCTGTAAAAAATCTGGAAAAGTTTCTATTGAAAAAATGCTTCCTTATCCGAATCCAATGAAGGACGGAGGGTATTTTACATTTGTAATTACCGAAAATTCTGATATTACTATTACAATCTATACGTTAACAGGTAGAAAAATTAAAACCATAAAACAACCAAACTTATTTGATGGTTATAATCAGATTTTTTGGGATGGAAAAGATGCAGATGGAGATGAAATTGCCAATAACACATATTTCTATAAAATCAAAGCTAAACAAATATCTAATAATAAAATTACTGAAAAAATTGGTAAATTGATTATTTTAAAGTAGAGAGTTGACAAGAAAGAGTAATAATTTTCTTTTGAACAGCTAAAAAGGTTATATATAAAAATATAGATTTAATATATAATATAAATGCGGAGGATAAATGAAAACCA
>JAGGWC010000111.1 GCA_021157645.1 Candidatus Cloacimonadota bacterium
AGAAATCCTTAACCATTTTGATAAGCATTTTAATCCTTAATATAAAACAAGTAAATTTTTGTGAAAGATCTTCTGAGAGATGCTCCTTTACGAAGTTATTGACCTTTTCAAGAATCTCATCTTCTAGTTCAATAACTTTTTTGGCATCATTCATTTTTGTTTCCGATATAACCTCTTCAACGTATTTCTTGCTTACTTTTTCTCCTGCTTTTTTAAATTTTTCTTCTTCCTTCATAAATCAGCTCTACCTCCTCAATATAAATTTTGATGCTCTTTCAGCTTGGCTTACCAATAAAAATAGGCTAACGCAAAAGGCAATCCCCATATGATAAACATGAAAACTCTGGATACACAGGCGAAAATTCTCAATATGTAAGGTGGATGAGCATGTGCGCAGAAAGAGCCAAAAAAAACCCAGAAAAAACACATGCTTAGAAAATAATTTAGAGGTCCGATCAAATTTTTTCCTGCAAAAGAGTCTGTGGCAAGTTCATCAAGCCAAGATAAAAGTGTGCTTGCCGAAAACAATGTGAGTATTAGGCTCAAGCCCCTAGTGTTAAAGGAGAAATTTGCAAAGAAAAAGAAGAAAATATATACCTCCAATAAAACATTGGGGAATGCACAAATAATATGGCCTTTTTCATGATTCAGGATGGCTTTTCGTTCGGTCTTACTCCAACCATCAAGTCCAAATAACCTTGAAAATATTCCTCTACTGCTTTTGCGACCAAGTACGATTTTTCCGAACGGAGCTAAAACAGAAGCGTTGTCTTCTAATTCCTTGGAAATGTAGTAACCATCTTTTCGGGAATATTTGCGATTCCAGAAAAAACCTTTTGCATCTTTATTTATCTCTTTACTAAATGTGTAGGAGCTATACAACATATATATCGTTCTAACGATGACTGCTGTCAGAAAAATAGTCAGATTGATCTTGGTTTCATAGAACATCGACTTTAAAGGGAGTTTGTAGAGAAAATATAAACCAGCAAGAAATAAAGGGAAGGAAATCCATGCTTTACAAATTCTTTCATTAAAAAGTAATTCAAAGCAGGTAATACCCACTCCAAGAGCAATTCCTAACAGGATTTCTACTACCATTTGATGCCCCACCCTTCAATAAAATGGGATAAATAATCGCCAATCAAAAAGTCGTCGCTAATAGCTGTTGATCAGTTTGCCTGAAAAGGCAAAAGAATCTAGAGCCATTCTTCTTTTTTGCTCTAAAAGCTTTGTTTCATAAAGTTCGATAGCTTTGCTTTTTCTAAATGCTGTTAGAATAGAGTCAAAAATGTTGTATGCAACTGACGAACCAATCAGTAATATTCCTGCTGGTCCTTCAGCCAGCAAGGGAATAAAAATCGGCAATATCGCACTTCCAATATCAAAATAAAATCCAGGATTTGTGAGAACATCACTAATCGATTCAGCGGTTAACAGAGTAACAGCTACTGAAGTAGCTACTCCTAAAGTTGCTATTCCCTTTACTATTGGTGGAAAGGCTTTTAAGCATGTATTCTTTGGAAAGATTCCATTCCTTATGCCAAATCCTATTAAAGTGCTTGAAAAAAAATCTTCTGATAGCCAAGCCAAAGAGGCACAAAAGTCTAAAAGAATTTTATCCACGCTCTGCCTGTTAATTATTCCTGCCATGGCGGTTAAAGAGAACGAAATTCCTGCAATTTTGCCAAGTGCCCCAAACTTTGCTCTTATGAAGATGCGGCTTACAGCTTTGCGGTTGCGAAACAAGTTAAAAATTCCAGATAAAAAACCTGTTTGACCTGAATTACTTATAACCGTTTCAGAAAGCTCTTCGGCGATTTCAATAAGTCCACAAACAACTATTCCAAGAGAAAAGCTCCTCTCCGCAAAATGATCGTTTTGAAAGCCAGCCGGTATAGTACCTGCGGCGGGATTTCTTGGTGATTTCACAGTAAATATATTGTTAGCATATCCAGTCATGTTCCCTTTTCCGAAGCCCAAAGAGACTTTACTTGACAAATTGGAGATGCTTTTAGTTTGGTAAATAATTTTCGGAAAAGAGAAAGCACAAATCGAAAGTACCACTGTTATAAGTATGAGCATAAATGTTCTTCGCATAGAATTACTCCACTACTATCAGAGTTTCTATGAACTCTTTCAATTCTTTTTCCTTGAGATCCTGCATGATTTTTGAGATGACATTCATATAATAAGTTGATACTTCTGGTGTGAAGCGGGATTGATCCAAATTACTCAATAGTTTTGCAGCTTCAATTGGTTCCTTTTTTAAAGAGAATGCTTGATCAATAATATATATGGCAGCAGAGTTATACTTGGCGTTTTTCAACTTAAACACATATTTGTGTGCCTTATCCAATTCATCTGCAAGTTCTTCTAAGATTTGACGAAGTTTTTCGGAACTGATTTCATCAATTAAAATTTCCTGGCGTATTTCATCAACTTTTTTGCTTATTTCGAATAACAAGGCTTCTTTATCAATTGAGGTTTCTGTGCCATTAATACTCTCAATCAAAACCTTTTGAGAAAGCAATTCATTAAGTAGTTTTTGCTCTTTAACTCTGAGATACCTCGATTTCAAAGCAGTGAATGTCCTTACGAAGTCTTTGTCCAAATTGGAATTGCTAAAGGGTAATCCTTGTAGTGATATTTGATTTGCAATATCCAAAGCGTGCTGAATCTCAAAATAGATATCGGCAAATTTGTAGTCCGTTAATTTCTTTGCCGCCTCTTCTATTATTTGGAATAAGTCAACATAAAAATTTACCTCATCTCCAAATTCATAGCAAGCACGGATAATGAGGTTTGACAGCTCTCCTACTTTATCCGTAGTGAACTCACTTATTTCATGTTCAACGGTATTAAAAAATTCACTCATTCTGTATTTTGTGTAGTCTCGTTTGGCTGAGTTAATCAAATCTAAAAGTAAAGTAGTATCGAGATTATGCTTAATCATATCGCAGGTTACAATTGAAGAAGAGATTATGTTCATCATCGAAAAGTATTTGATGGGATCATCAATATACCTTTCTCCAATTTCGGCTAGTAACGAATCGATTTCTTCTACACCTTCAGAGTTTGAATTTTCAAGCAATTCAAAAGCAATCAAAAGTGCATCCAAATCCTTACCTTGTTCTTTAAGTTTCTTTGCTTCAGATTTCATTGTCGATGAAAGAATAATGCTATCTCCCTTAATTTGAAAATAAAGGGTTAGGGAGCTAATAATTACCATCACAATAAGCAATATTGCAATAATTACTACTGCCAAAGCTATTTTCTTAAACAATTTGCTTAAAATCCCCAAGCTATCACCTTCTATATGGTTAATAGTGAAATGATAAAGACCAAAATACTAAGAAAAAGGGCTATCTTACGTTGAGTTCCCAGTAAGAACTCCTTCTTCTTGCTTCGGTTTTTCTTCGAGAAAACTTGTCCATTTTTACCTTGACGTGATGTCAACAACTCCTAACAATACGTCATACTTCTTTATTTTTTCTCAAGAAAATTCATTTGTTTTTGTTGCTCTGAAGCAGTTTCTATGGCCTTTAATAATGTGGCATAAAATTCTTCTCTTGAATCAAGGAAGCTACTCAAGCTATGCACCTCGAATTAACAAGGAACTAAAAGGGGTAGGAAAAGCATGGGAACCAGTTTCGATTATTTTTGTAGCAAGTCATATGCCTTTCTGTGCTCTTTGCTAACATATTTAATTACATCCGGGAAAATCATTTATAGTGGGTGTGGAATCATCTTTTTTCGTATGGTTTGCTCATCACGAATATATGATGATTCGCGCCTTTTCAATGACCTATCTCCTTTTCATCATCTTGCTAACTTGAAGTTCATATGTTAAGTATTAAATTTCTATCATTCCGAAATTAAATCCAAAATCACATTGCATATTTTTAAGCATTGAGTGTTTCATAAAAACTTCTAAAATAGATAACAGGTTACATATAGCAGATAGGAGGTTACATAAAAAGTTTATTGTATCTATAAGATTCATCTACGTTACAAACTATAACAT
>JAGGWC010000005.1 GCA_021157645.1 Candidatus Cloacimonadota bacterium
ATTTCATTATTTGCAATATCAAGTTCTTTATTATGTAATGTTCCATCTAATTTCTGGTTCCCAAAAATAGGAAAATTCTCAGGTCAAACTGAAGTATCGTTAGGTTTTCATTTTTGGAATGATCATCTTCATATTCGCAATCTCCAAATACGTACTTACTCATATATTTACCATGGAATACGAATTAACAGTATTATCCGGTCTAATAAGGAAATGAATGTAATTGAGATTTATAAAAATTCCCATACTGTTTACAATAAAATTGAGCCAAATATTGATGAATTCTATTTAGAATTTCTGGGCTTTAATTATAATAAATTTGGCGTTATAAGCGCAAGCTTGAAACTTGGGAAAATCAGGTATCTTAGGTTCCCATATTATGATAACACTGCAAAGCTCGATCAAGTTCCAGGATTGAGCGATATGCGTAATGGTAATATGAGTGGATATTACGGAGAATTATTATGTTTGGAATATCTTTCCAAATTTGGACTCGGCTATCATTCTTCCCTGATTCACTGGGATCTATATGAACGAACAGGATTTGATGTTATAGAAAATTATTTATTCTTTAAAAAAGAAATGGGAAATATGGAATTTGAAACAAGAGCAGGTTATCTTCAGACCAGAGAAGAACCGGTTGGAATATCAGATCTTGGTTTCAGTGCATATCTTGGAGGTTTGTGGAAAGGATATGAGATAGGTGTTTATTTTGAAAACATCGGTGATGTGATATTTACAGGTTTCAGTATTTCATTTGCTCCTTCCAAAGTTACCAAACTTTTAGGAAAAGTAAGATTGGATTATACACGTGCAGATGAAGGATTCTCGATGCAGATTCCTTTTGTTAAAAAAGAATTTGGAAGTTTAACAAAAGAAATACCGGAAAATTCTAAACTTGTTGGAACGATTAAAGCTGAAAGAGTTATCACATTCTGGAGAGCTGGAATGATGCGGAATTTCTATGAACATATTATTTCTAGAAGCGGTGATACGGATTCAACCGACTTGATCGTGAGGATAAACGAAAAACCTGTGAGATTAGATAATGAATCTATCGTGAGTCCAATTCATAAATTTAATGACTTCCAAGATTTTATTGATTGGAATTCAAAAGGTTATCGTCTGGGACAGTACAGTCAGAATGTTATTTATGAATTCTATCGAAAAGGGAATTTAGATGAATAAAGTTGCATTTGAAAAAAAAATATAGTTTATGTCTTCTTTGAAAACTCTTTTAACTTCCGAATGTTTCGACTTATCGAATCTTCGGAATGTAAAAAAGTTCTTGCTCGTACAATCGGAAGATCAGCAAGCTGAACATTCCGATGTTCTTAATTTTGTTTTCATCTTAATGGAACTATCTGCTTGTTGAAAGCGGAGAGCTTAAGTCTTGGGGATTTTTTGAAATTATTGAAATTAGATAAAATAAATGGAAAAAATAGGAGCTATTATGAAAGAAGCACTATTTTACACTAAATTAGAAGATCATAAAGTCAGATGTGATCTGTGTCCGCATAATTGCGTTATTTCACCAGGGAATATTGGAATATGCCGAGCACGCAAGAATATTGATGGCATACTTTATGCAATTAATTATGGAGAAACCATTACTATCAGTATCGATCCAATGGAGAAAAAACCTCTATATCATTTTCATCCGGGCGAAAGCATTCTTTCAATTGGTCCAAATTCCTGTAACTTCTCTTGTAAATTCTGTCAGAATTATCAATCAAGTCAGTTTGTAGTTCCTACTACAACAATAACTCCCGATAAATTACTTGAGCAATGCAAAACACACAATTGTAATTTTGTTGCATTCACTTATACTGAGCCGATAACCTGGGTTGAATTCATCATTGATTCATCTAAAATTCTAAAAGAGAATGGTATTAAAACCGTAATGGTAACAAATGGTTTTATTAATCAAGAACCATTAAAAGAACTTCTTCCCTACATCGATGCAATGAATATCGATCTTAAAGCTTTCGATGATAAATTCTATAAAACAATCTGCAACGGTTCATTGCAACCTGTATTAGAAACAATTAAAACAGCATCAAAACAATGTCATATCGAAATAACAAACCTGATTATCACAGACGAAAATGATTCGGAAAAACAAATCAATGATCTTGTTGATTTCGTTGAAGACGTAAATCCAAATATTCCACTTCATTTTTCACGATATTATCCAACTTATAAAATGGAGAATCCTCCAACATCAGTTTCCAAATTGGAGATGGCAAAAGAGATAGCAGAGGAAAAACTAAACTTTGTTTATCTTGGAAATATTGTAACCGAGAGAAATACTAATTGTCCAAATTGTGACCATCTGCTTATCAGCAGAGATTATCCACTGAAAA
This sequence comes from Candidatus Cloacimonadota bacterium, assembly GCA_021157645.1. Classification (GTDB taxonomy): domain Bacteria; phylum Cloacimonadota; class Cloacimonadia; order Cloacimonadales; family TCS61; genus Tenebribacter. Next base: position 2,367 of record JAGGWC010000005.1, read on the forward strand.
ATGAAATTATTAATGGAAAGTGTCCATCCTGTGGTCACACCATTTACGGTGAATTTTAATGATCAGAAATCTCCGTAAGATTTTCACATCTGCAGACATCATTCTGATATTCTTCCTTCTATCAATTACAGTTTTTATGCTTGTTCTCATTAAAGATAATATATCAGCAAAACAGGTTGAGATCAGTTATCATAACAAGTTGGTAGCTTCTGTTCCACTTGATAAAGATAGAATAATTGATCTCGATGAAGGAATAGTTGTTGAAATAAAAGATGGAAAAGTAAGAATAAAAGAATCAACCTGTAAAAACAATTATTGTGTTAAACAAGGATGGAGTAACCGTTTTCCTATTATCTGCATTCCAAATGAAGTATCGGTTGTGATAAAAAGCAAAAAGAAAGAAGAAATGCTGATAACAAAGTGATGTATCATAAACTTATCGAGTCGTAAGTAAAATAAGATTCCAATCTTGTTCTATTTTTCTCGAAATCGGAACTTCGAGTTACTTTTTTCTTACAACATAAATCATATTCTCAGAATCCTCTGAAACTTCACCTTTATCAAAGTCTCCATAAATATTGCTGATTTCAAAATTACATTTTTCAAATA
>JAGGWC010000155.1 GCA_021157645.1 Candidatus Cloacimonadota bacterium
AAACAACATACAAAAGCACCCACAAAATAACTTCTAGTGTCAAGTCAAGCATATTTTAAACGTACCAAGCTTGGTTATTTTTGCCGATAACTTCGTTGAAATATTTAACCATAGCTAATGCTATGCTGAAATATTTTGCCTTATTCTCAACAAAACTAAACTTCAACTTATACGTCACAATACACATGACTTAACACTGGTTACCTTGTGAGCACAATCAAATTCCCTCATATTTTCAAATTTTTCAAAACATTATCCATAATCTCCTGAACAACTTCCGGATTTAGTAAAGTAGAAGTATCTCCTAAATTATCTGTTTCATTACAGGCTATTTTTCTCAAAATTCGACGCATAATCTTTCCCGAACGGGTTTTTGGCAATCCACTTGTAAATTGAATTTTATCCAGTTTAGCAATTGGTCCAATATGCTCTGTAATGATCTGATTGATCTCTTTTCGTAAATTATCATGATTACGTGATTCACCAGATTCTTTTAAAATTACATATCCATACAAAGCATTTCCTTTGATATCATGAGGGAATCCAACGATAGCAGATTCAGCAACAGCCTGATGCTCATTGATTGCATCTTCAATTGGTGCAGTTCCAAGATTATGACCCGAAACAATGATCACATCATCTACCCTACCTGTAATTCGGTAATAACCTACCTCATCGCGTAAAGCGCCATCACCTGTAAAATATTGATTCTTGTAAGTTGAAAAATAAGTTTCCTTATATCTTTTATGATTACCCCAAATAGTTCTTGCCATAGATGGCCAGGGAAATTTTATACACAATCGGCCATCCACTTGATTTTCCGTTATTTCTTCTCCTTTTTCATCCATCAACGAAAGTTGAATTCCAGGTAATGGAAACGTTGCATAGGTTGGTTTTGTTGGTGTTAAATAAGGAATTGGAGAGATCATTATTCCTCCTGTTTCTGTTTGCCACCAGGTATCTACAATCGGACATTTTTTCTTACCAATATTATCATTATACCAATGCCAGGCTTCTTCATTAATTGGTTCTCCTACTGAACCTAAGACTTTTAATGAGGATAAGTCATGTTTTTCAACACATTCTAAATTCTCTTTTGCCAAAGCACGAATTGCTGTAGGAGCTGTATAGAACTGTGTTACTTTATGTTTATCAACTATTTCCCAAAAACGCCCCCAATCTGGATAATTAGGTACTCCTTCAAACATTACCGTGGTTGCTCCATTTGCCAACGGACCGTAAACTATGTAACTATGACCAGTGATCCAGCCTATATCTGCAGTACACCAATAAACATCATTTTCCCTGTATTGAAATACATTTTTAAAGGTGTAAGCGGTATAAACCATATAACCAGCAGTGGTATGAACCATCCCCTTTGGCATTCCGGTTGAACCGGAAGTATACAATATGAATAATGGATCTTCCGCATCCATAATTTCAGGTTCACATTCTGTATCTGCTTTATCAAGTAAAGGTTGTAACCATTTATCACGATCTTCTTTCATTTCAATATCAGAATGTATGCGTTTAGCCACCAAAACAGTTTCCACACCAGGACACTCTTCTAAAGCTTCATCTACAATTCCTTTCAAATCAATAGTTTTTGAACCTCTGTAAGAACCATCAGATGCTATAACCATTTTACAGTCACTATCATTAATCCTTGTAGATAAAGCTGTTGCCGAAAACCCTGCAAAAACCACCGAATGAATTGCCCCTATACGTGCACATGCTAAAGTGGATATTGCCAATTCAGGAATCATTGGTAAATAGATACAAACTCTGTCTCCTTTTTTTATACCCTGATCTTTCAATACATTGGCAAATTGGTTTACCCTTTCATATAACTGCTGATAACTAATATGTTCAGCCTCTTCCTTTGGATCATTTGGTTCAAATAGAATTGCTGTTTTCTCTCCTCTTATTCTCAAATGCCTGTCAATACAATTCTCTGTAATATTCAGTTTCGCTCCTTCAAACCATTTTACTTCGGGTTTCTCAAAATCCCAGCTCAAAACCTTATCCCACCGTTTACGCCAGATAAAATGTTCTTCAGCAACTTCTTCCCAAAACCCTTCCGGATCTCTAACTGATTTTCTATGAATTTGAAAATACTCTTCTAAATGTTTAATGTGATAATTACTCATATAAATAATTTTATTGATTCATAATTCTGTGTTAATAAAAAAAATTAATGTTCTATTGCATCTGCTGCACCACTTGGTATTCTAATGTCTTCAACAATTTGTTGAATTTCTTCTGGTGGTGCTGCTGTCATTCTTGAAATCACAAGAGAAACTGCAAAATTCACGAGCATTGCAATGGTTCCAAATCCTTCAGGAGAAATTCCTAAAAACCAATTTGATTCAAGTCCGGCAACTGCTTCTTTTCCTCCATCAAAAATTCCAAACTTAAATTTTAACATATATAAAATCATCAAGCCCAGGCCAATGATCATTCCTGTGATTGCACCTTCTTTATTCATCCTTTTGTCAAATATACCAAGAATAATTGCAGGAAAAA
>JAGGWC010000074.1 GCA_021157645.1 Candidatus Cloacimonadota bacterium
ATGTTTTGTTATTCTCATAATTTATCTCTGTACGTTTAATTCCACCGTAAAATCCATAAGTGAAATAAGAATCTTTAGTTGCGTAATTTGCAAAACTGTGCAGATAAATATTGTACGATCTTAATAAACTGAATCTATCATCAGATGAATAAGCTTTTTGAAATGTAGCACCACCGATTCCCATTATATCAACAATATTAAAAATATCCAATTGTGTTTGAAAACCAAGAATAGGTTGATCATATTTATATTCGGGATATTCAGGATAATAAACTGCAGCATTTAATCCAAAGATATATTGCATTGATTCTGCTGCTAAATGGTTACTTACAAAGATCAATATAATTATAATCAGGAATTTAAGTTTTTTCATTTTATCACTTCCTACCGCTTACTTTTGAACAGCAATTCAGGAAATTACAGTTCTTTGTCCAGAAAAATTCTGTTTTCTTTTGGATTATCTCGTTTTTCCAAACCGGCAATATAGAATCCATCAGATAGAGCAAATTGAAGCATAATTCTATACATATTGCGTGTTTTCATTTTAATTGTTTTAAAACCTTTTTCCATAGCCCATTTTTGTTGGAATTGCGCTAATCCTTTAGCTATCCTTTTCTTCCTAAACTCAGGAACAACTCCTCCCAGCCAAGAATAGAAGTGATCTTCAACTTGATAACCCACCTTAAATCCGGCAGGTTTTCCTTTCCAATATGCAATCAGAATAAGATATATTTTATCTTTCAGTCTTTTATCATACTCAATTTTTTCATAAGGTTTTTCAAATTCAGGTATCTGGTTAGAAATATCAATAGCTTGCAGAACCGTTCCCTCAACAATTTGTAAGTTCTTTGTTATCAACATATCACTATAAGAATTAATTATCATGTCTTCTTTGCTAATTTGGAATAATGAGATGTATTTTTTACATTGTTCATAAAGTTGTTTTGCTCCGATCTTTCCGGTTTTGTCAATAGCCTCTATTTCCACAAAACTGCCCAATTCATCAACTTCATCAATATGGAATTTTATATTATCTATATAATATATTTCTCTTTTTTTTTTAACAACAATAAGAGTACCAATTGCTTTTTGAAGCTGTTGTTTTATAAGGTCTTCTTTTCTGGGATGATAGTAAATTACATCAGAACGTTTTGGACCGGAAATATCTTCTCTATCGTAATAAACAAGGCTGTATTCAATATTGCCTTCCCGCATTTTAAGTCGTCCGTTCTTCACTTTAAAATATGTATCTTTCTGGTTATCAGTTCCCTTAAAAAGTGCTTTTCTTTGTGTAAGTATTTTTCGTATTGCTTCTGGATTGTTGCATCTTGCTTTGATCTCAATATTTAAAACTGCCAAAAATTCTACCGTATCTGTTTATTATAAATATCTGTAATTATTTTGATTGCATTATCAATTTCATTCTTTGTTGTCATTCTACCAGTTGAGAAACGTATAGTTCCCATAGCGTACTCTACTGGTACATTCATGGCTTCTAAAACGTAGGAAAATGAAGTACTATTGGAATGACAAGCTGCTCCTGCTGAAGCTGCGATCTCGAGGAATAAAGAAAGTTGGAAATATTCATTCATATTCAGAAAGCTTACATTTAAAGTATTTGGTAATCTTTTTTCCGGATGTCCATTTAATCTTACGTCAGGGATCTTATTGATTAATCCATTCCATAATCGATCACGCATTTTTTTCATATGTTCATAATTTTTGGAAAGATTTTGTCTGGCAATTTCACAAGCTTTTCCTAAACCAACTATCTCAAGGATATTCTCTGTTCCGGCTCGGCAGTCGTTTTCTTGTTTAGCTCCAAGCATCAATTTTTCTAACTTTATTCCCTGCTTAACATAGAGTACTCCAATACCTTTTGGTGCGTAGATTTTATGTCCTGCTATTGAGAGTAGATCAACATTTAATTTTGTGACATTGACAGGAATTTTACCCAGAGATTGAGCTGCATCGGTATGCAGGCATATTCCTTTTTCATTAGCAATTTTAGCTATTTCTGTTATTGGTTGGATTGTTCCTACTTCATTATTAGCATGCATAATGGAAATTAAAATAGTGTCTTCTGTAATTGCTCTTTCAACAGATTTAACCGAAACCAATCCATTTTTATCTACCGGTAGATAAGTTACTTTAAAGTTATGTTTTTCAAGATATTTACACACTTCGATAATAGCTGGATGTTCTATAGCAGAGGTGATAATATGGTTTCCTTTATGACGATTAGCAAAAGCATAACCTCTTAAAGCATAATTATTTGATTCTGTACCACCACTTGTGAATATTATCTCTTCTGGTTTACAATTAATAAGTTTTGCAACTTGTTCTCTTGCATTTATCACTGCCTTGCTGGGCATAATTCCAAACCAATGAGAGCTGGAAGGGTTTCCAAACTTCTGTTTTAAAAATGGTATCATAACATCTGCAACTTGTGGGTCAACAGGCGTTGTTGCGTTATAATCAAGGTATATCGGTTTCATTAGTTCCTCAATTTAGCTCAAAATATTATTATAATCATTTATTTAGCCATTTTATTTAGTTTAGTTATTCGTTTCTTTTGAACACTAGCTTGTTTATGTGCATCAAAATGCATTTTCTCAACAGTATATAAAAAATCAAGAAGGTCCTGATTAGATAAATTTCTTACTTTTGTTTCCTTTGCTAAGAACGCTTCGGTTTTTTTATTCCAGAATGAAATCTTAGCCTCTTGTGCAGTTAGCAATCCGGCTTTTTTAAATATTTTTAGAAGATCATTATGAATTGTTGAATTTTTTGGATTTTTAAAGTTGGAAATTCTACCATCATCAGCAATCGAAGTTGATTTTAGTTCCAGATACGATGCTTTTGGCAAGAGCAAATGAGAAGAATCAGCATCGTCTATGTGTGTATTGACCGATACAATGAAATTACTATTTTTTATGCGTTTTTTCTGTTCTTCACAAGGCAACTCACCATAGAAAAGTACGAAATTATAATTGTCCGGTTCACCTGCTTTGATACCTAGTTTTTGGAATCCTCTGAAATTATTAAATTTAGAAGTTGGAATAATCCCTGATCCTTCTTCAAAATTACAAACCAGAGATGAAATAGCCCAAATGTTCCAAATAGATTCTTCTGAGATAAGATCACGATTATACAGAAATACTGTTTTTTCGGGAAGATCAACTTTCAAGGGATCAATGTTTTGTCCGATATCATCAATATCGTCCATCTCTTCTTTAACCAATTCAATATTATATTGCAGAATCTTTTCCAGTGTTTTTACAATTGGATCATCATTAAATAATTCATCAGCAAAATCATTATAATCGCTGGTTTCTTTAGTTATTAAAATCAATTTTGCACCATTTCTTTGTAATCTGCGGGCAATGGTTTTATGAACCTTACTCATCTTACCTACTAAAACGATACACTCAGCTTTTTCAAGATCATCATATGTTTTTGTATAAAGATTTGTATCTTTAAGCTTATCAACAAAACTATCATAGATAGATAGAGAAGATACTTGTGATCCTATTTTTTTTGCTACATGCTGTATTAAGAGTGTTTCTTCAATTGATGAAGTTGGAGATATGTAGATCATTTTAGTTTTAGCATTCTCCAATTTTTTACGGATCATTTCTGCGGCTGTGTCCATTTTTTCTACTGGAAGCCAAAGATCATTTTTTCTTTTGTAAGGGATTGTGATCCTGTCTTCATCTTCAAATATCTGCCAGCCGAACTTTCCATCAAAGCATAGATCTCTCTGATTAAATGTTTCTCCATCAGCAGGTTCGATAATTGTAATATGGTTATCTTGAACACTTACTTCTATATTACATCCTGTTCCACAGAGACCACAATTCTGAGTTGTTTTCTCACTTAGATGTGGATTTAGTTTCGTATTTGTATTTTTTGGAAGTAAAGCTCCAACAGGGCATACCTCAATACACTTACCGCAGATCTCGCAGTTTGTTTTAGAAAG
>JAGGWC010000192.1 GCA_021157645.1 Candidatus Cloacimonadota bacterium
AAGGCTATAACAAAGGCTTCCTCGTTTCTTTCAAAACATCCAACATTAGCTAAATCAATACCCTGGGCTACATTGGCTGGAATTGAAACACCACTTAGATATACGCAATATAAAGAATTAAAAGCTGCCGGATATTCCGATAAGGATATAACCGAAATTATTGGTGGGCAAATTACTAAAGATATATTTTTGACAAGTGCTTTTTCACGTGGTTTTGAGACTGAATTTAATGTTAAAAGAACATTTAACATTCCTACCGAATATGGTGAATTGAAAGTTACGCCAAGTGGTGAATTGAAATCATTTGAGCCTTATGTTTACGTTGGTAAAGGCGAGCGTTTAGTAGCTAGAGGTTCCGTGATAAAGTGGGGATATGGAGAAGTAAAACCAAAGTTTGTTGAGTTTAAAGTTCCTGAGCAATACATTTCAACACGACCTCCTAAAATTGAACCTTATAATTTGAAAGTTTATACGAAAAGTGAATATCTTGTCGGTGGCTCACCAACAAAAACATCAACTCCTTTCAAAAGCTTGGAAGTTGAACCACTAAAAATAAAGACTGGTGAGCATGTTACATTGATTAAAGAACCTAAAACTCCAGGAGGAACTTATGCTGTTCAAAAACAACTACCTGGTATTACTTTAGAACGTGAAATAGCAGGATTACCTAAATCATTACAAGAAGATATTTTGAAGACACGCGCACGGAACATATTAGTTGAAACCGCAAGAAGTGAATTTTATCATCAAACATTAAAAGGATTGGAAGAGTTTCAATCACGAATACCTGGTAAAAAGGTATTTGGAAAAACTTTTGTATTAGAAGTTCCAACAGAACCTCCTAAAAAAGCAGCTCCATATCTCCATGTCAAACCGAAGAATTACCTCTGGCAGCCAGGTGGAAAAGTTCCGTCTGGTAAAATGGATTGGTTGAAAGGTAAGACCGAAGTTTCAAGACCAGCAGAGACTTCATCAGGATTGATTGAAACGATGGTACCTGAAAAAGAAAAAATTATACCGTCATCAAAACCACTGGTATCTATCAAGGATATTAAAGTAAAGAAGATTTTGACTGGTATTAGTAAGCCTAGAAAAACTTCACCAACTATTGGTATTGTTGGTTTAAATATCAATAAGCAGGAATCTATCATAAGCCCTAAAGAGAAAATTACAATTTCCACTAAGGGATTGTTAAAACAGGGTGTAGAACAAGGATTAGAAGAATCTATTAAACAGGTTCAAGAACAAAAAACACATTTCATAATCAAGACTCGTCATGGCACTAAGATAAAGGAAAAAGGTAAACAAATACAGAAAGAAATACAAAAAATAACACAGCGTCAAGGAATGCTTACTAGAGTTAAATTAAAACAGAAGCAAATTTTAAATATGAGATTAGAGAAACCTATAAGTAGTGAGTTCACGAGATTTAAGCCAAGATTATCACCACCAAGAGTATTAATTAAAAAACAAGGTAAAGGCGAAAGTAATGTCAAGAAGCTAAGAAAGTTGTTATCATTGCCGAAAATCAAAATAAAGAGAAAGAAGAAAGAAAAATACTTACCAGATATAATATCTGCATCAGTTTCGAAGTTTTTGTTTGGCAAGGCTACACCACCAAAGAGAATTACAGCAAAAATGAAACGTCATTACTATGCTGGTATGCCAACGAGAGAGCTAATGAATAAGAAAGTAAAAGCAAGGTCGGTAGTAAGCTTGAAAAGATTATTTGTAAGGTGATAAAATGAAAGGAAATTCGCTGGCTAATTTTGTTGGCTTGATTGTTGGATTGTTTTTATTTGTGGCACTCTATCCAACAATACAAGATCGAATCGACTCCATCGTTCCAATAATGGATCCGTTTTCAGCATCATTTTTACAATTAATACCATTCATTTGGTTAATAATATTCCTATTATTTATACTAGCGTATCTTCCAGGAGGTGGAAATGAATATGAATATAAAAGAAAAATTAGGAGGCATAAAAAGTAAATTTGGTGAATTGAAAGTAAGACTAGAAGAAAAGAGAAAGGAAAGAATAAAATCAAAAATAGAGAAGTTAGAAAGAACAAGGGAGAAGGTTGCAAAGAAAATGGAAATGGAAAGAAAATTATACAAGAAATATAAGCAATTAGAAAGACTAAGATCAAGATATAAAAAATATCGAAGAGAAAACAGCCCAATTACAAGAACAAGAAGGCGTTTATCTAAAGTAACATCTGTCTCGAGATTTGCTCGCAAACATGTTCAAGGCATTAGAGCAAGTGCTCCATCATGGGCTAATGTTGGTGATGTTAGCCCGTTTGGTTTGGGAAAGAAGAGGAAGAGGTGGTAATATGGGGAGAAAGAAAAAGGTAATGCATTTTAAGTCGAAAAAGACATATAGGAAATGGTTGGCATACGGACACATTCACGGGGTTTTCGAGGAAACACCAGGTCATGTCAAGGTTTACATAAGAGGAAAGCGTCATAAGGTTAAGCACTCCAGAAAGAGGTGATTTCAATCATTGTGAGCAGGATACCCCGAGCTTGGTTAATCGTTAGTATATTTCTTTTAGTCATACCTCTCTTTTCATCGGTTTCGGTTGC
>JAGGWC010000121.1 GCA_021157645.1 Candidatus Cloacimonadota bacterium
ATTTATAGCTCCCTGGCTTACATTGAGACCTTTGAAAAAGGGCATTTCGAAGTCTGCGCTTATCTGCTCAATTTCGGCGTCAGGCTAAAATTTTAATCCTCGAAATACGGGAGTGTATCCCTGCGGTTAAAATTTTAGCCTTTCCTGAACTCTAACAGATAAGCGCAGACTTCAAAATTGAACATTGTGCAAAGGTCTCATGGTTGCATAGTGTTATCTCCTTAGAGTTTTTGGAATCACATCGCAAATAGTGAATAGGGCACATCCATTTGTTGGATTTGGAATCTAAAGATAATCGAATAAACTGGATAGGCTTTTTTTGACTTGGTTTTGGTCTGCTTTTGATAGGTGACCTATTTTCCTGAAGATAAATCTATTATCTAAAGTAAATATTTTCATCCTTACTACGGATGGTGCTGTTAATCCAGATTGTTTTTTATTTTTAATGGGGACATCTAACGGCCATGAGTCATTTTTCTGACTTGTTATCATTGCCAAAACTGATTGTTCAATTTTTGTTCCAAAGTCAGATTTTTGTGATAAAACGAGTGCAGGTCTCCTCTTTATTTTTGATGAATCTGTAAACGGAAATGGAACAACTATTACATCAAATGGTTCATAGATCACTATATGCTTCCTCATCGTTTTGTGATTCCCATTCACTTAAAGTGGATACTAAAGCAGAGCTAAATTCTATATCAATTGGTCTTGCTTTTCGGAGTTTAATGAAGTCTTTCTCAATATCAAATACAATTACATCACCAGCTTTGAGTTCGAGTTTCTTTCTCACAGTTTCAGGAACAGTTGCCTGATATTTTTTTGTAAGTTTACTTGTAGCAGTTTGCATAAGATTCTCCATATTAGATTCGGAACAAAATAAGGGTCAGGTCTTCATTCTTCACGCTTTTATCTTTCCGGCAAATATTGGACGTAACTTCATTGATTTTTACTATTTCTTTTCAGTTTTTCCACTTCGTCCAGAGAAAAACCGATTTTCTTTGCAATAGTAGCATCATCCAATATATCCAGCAAATTGATCGCCACATGCAATCTTTCTTCTTCTCTGCCTTCCAGCTTGCCAACGCCATAAGATGATTCTACCATGCTGGCTTGATAATGCAGATTGTCAACATAACGATTATACGCAATACGTTCGTCATCGGAAAGTTTGAGCATATCAAGCTGCTCTTTGGCCTTTTGCAAACCTCTCGCCTTGAAAGTATCTTCTATCTTCTCATTTTTTAAAAAATATATCCATTCATCAAGAGAATTTTTTGCTATATTATTAAAACTATTTATTCTGATTAAATAATATTCCGGAAACAGTTTATAGATCTTCTCTTTACTATACAAAGCTTGCTGACCTTTATCCAAGAATAACTCGTCATGGGTATGCAGTCCTTGAAACGATGTAGTTCCATGATAAATATAATCTTCTCCCTGCCCCAGATTAAAATAAAGAATGTTAACCGAAATAACCTTTATTATCTTCGAATAAGGTTCACTTTCTTCAATATGCTCTGTAATCAGCCTTGAGGTGCCATAAAGTATTCTTTGCAAATAATCAAGCTCTCGTTCATATTGCACTTCTATAATGATTATTTCGTTCTTTTCATTTTTGACCTTTAAGTCAACTCTGCTAAATTTATCTACCTTGTTTTCTTTATTGCTTTCACTTTCAAGGATTTCGAGAATAGTGATCTCCTCCCTGGTAAGCTCGCTAAGAAAACCTTCGAGAATTTCAAAATTAGCCTTGCTTCGTAAAAGCCGTTTCATGGCCCAGTCAAAACTGATTAATTTTCTTGAAGACATTTTTTCCTCCCACTTAAGTTGAGCGATTCTAATTATGACTACCTATAGATTGTCTCATAAATAATTTCACTGCGTTATCGGTCGTCGGAGTATTACAATATGACTTCCTCCCTCTGGCCTTGTGCCAAATTTTAAAACGGGTAATTATCTGACAATCTATAGTTCAAGACATTTCGGGGGCAAGTTCTTAATCCTGCAAACTGAGTTAGCAAATAAATCCGAAACTATCAAATTCTTTTATCTGTATCCCCTTTTTAAGAAGTTCTTTTAATTTTGCAGGATCATTTATCTGATTTATTTTATCAATAATTTCAGGTGAAATTTTTCCAAAACGTAATTCAAGAATCTCAATGATATTTTCTTTTGTAGTTTGAATTATTCCCTGCTGCATCCCTTTTTTTCTAATATATTGTGCTAACATGGCTGTCTCCTTATGCTGAATTATTTCATGATACAGAGTTTTTCGTCCTCGTTCCTTAACCTTGAATGGGTGACCTCGTTGTTTCCCTAAAAGAAAATCAGTTGTAATAAAAAATGTGCTATGATATTAATTTTTTATGCCTACGATTATGAAAACAGGTTCCTTCAGGTTCCATTTCTATTCAGATGAAGGAAACGAACCACCACATATTCATGTCGCAACTCCTGATGGTGAGTGTAAATTTTGGCTTCAACCAGTTAGATTGGCAAGAAATAAAGGTGTACCGCCATTGACCATCAGGAAAATAGAAAAGATCGTATTTGAAAATCAACTTCTTTTAATGGGAAAATATAATGAATCCCGATATAAATAAAATGGAAATTGTAGAACCTGCCGCAATTAAGGCTTGGACGGAAGGTAGAACGATTTACATCGAATTAACAGATAGTCGCATTATTGGATTCCCGGCAGATCGTTTTAAACTTCTATCCAAAGCTACAGATGGTCAGCTTAAAGAAGTCAAAATAAGGTTGAATGGATTTGCATTGCGCTGGGAATCATTTGATGAAGACATTACAGTGCCGGGGATTATAGCAGGCAATTTCCAATTACCACTTCAAGTGGTATTATAAATCCAATAAAAAACACCTTTTTTTCTATCGCCACCTGCAGGGAATGTGGGGTCAAACCTTGAATTGTGAATTATATTTTTCACCTTTAAAAATAAAAAGAAAAAAAACGGGTCAAAATCTACGCTTGACCATTGGTCTGCCCTGAAACAAGCAACTTATAGACAGTCACATAAATAATTTCACTGCGTGAAAGACATAGGGGTCAGGTCTTCATTCTTCACGCTTTTATCCTTTTTTCAATCTTTGAAATTTTTCTTTCAAGCTTTTTGTCTTTTCTTATTTTATCTTTAAGACGC
>JAGGWC010000198.1 GCA_021157645.1 Candidatus Cloacimonadota bacterium
TCCCAACACCACCACCATTATGCAGTGTAACCATACTCATTCCACGAGCTGCATTTCCGGCAAAACATTCAGTACTCATTTCTGCCATTATATTGGAACCGTCTTTAATATTAGAAGTTTCTCTGTAAGGTGAGTCTGTTCCTCCCGTGTCATGATGATCTCTACCAAGCATGATTGGCCCAACCACACCTTTGCGAACCATCTCATTAAATTTAAGAGCGATTGCGAGTCTACCCGGTGCATCTTGATAAAGTATACGAGCTTGTGTCCCAACAACCAATTTATTTTTCATCGCATCACGAACCCAGACATAATTGTCCATATCTTGATATCGTGGTTCTTCATGAAGATTTTTTATTATTTTTGCTGCTGCATTATCTGTTTTGACAAGATCTTTTTCCTTTCCAGAAAGGCAAACCCAGCGAAATGGACCATAACCATAATCAAAAAGTTCGGGTCCTAATATATCTTCAACATAACTTGGAAAAATAAATCCATCATAAGTATTTTCACCATTCTTAGCAATTTCCTTCACTCCTGCATCATAAACTGCTTTCATGAAACTATTGCCATAATCAAAGAAATATGTTCCACGCTGTGAAAGAATTTTTATATATTCAAAGTGTTTCTGTAATGAAATATCTACAAGTTTTACAAATTTTTTCCTATCTTCAGACAGCATTTTTGTGCGTTCATCAAAAGTAATTCCTTGTGGACAATATCCACCTTCATAAGCTGCATGGCAGGAGGTTTGATCAGAAAGAAGATCAATATGGATATTCTCTTTAACAGCATATTCTAATAGATCAACGATATTCCCATGATAAGCTATTGAAACACTTTGCTCATTTTTTATATATTCTGCAGCCATGGCAAATGTATCTTTTGGAGAACTTATAATTTTCCCAACCCAGCCTTGCTCATGACGTGTTTCAATTCTGGATAGATCTACTTCAGCGAAAATACCTATTCCCTTAGCAATTTCAACTGCTTTTGGTTGTGCACCGCTCATTCCACCTAAACCGGAGGATACAAATAATTTCCCTCTTAAATCTCCATTTTCAGGAACACCAAGTTTCATTCTCCCAGCAATAAGAATTGTGTTATAAGTTCCGTGCACAATGCCCTGAGGACCTATATACATCCAACCGCCAGCTGTCATTTGACCATAGTTTGCCACACCGAGTGCATTCGCACGATTAAAATCTGTCTGATTATCAAATTCACCTATCATCAAACCATTTGTATTTATTACACGTGGAGAACGGGGAGATGATTTAAATAAACCAAGGGGATGCCCACTCATGACCACAAGTGTATTTTCGTGTGTAAGATTTTCCAAATATTTTTTTATGAGTATGTATTGCATCCAGTTCTGGCAGACAGCACCTGTTTCGCCATAAGTCACAAGTTCATAAGGATATAGCGCAGTTGCAAAATCCAAATTATTATCTATCATCACTTGAAAAGCTTTCCCTTCCAAGCATTTACCTTTATATTCATCTACAGGTTTTCCATAAATTTTTCTATCAGGTCGGAAACGATAACCATAAATATGACCGTGTTCCATAAGTTCATCCAGAAATTCTTCCGCAAGCTTTCCATGCAGTTTCTCTGGTATATAACGTAAAGCATTTTTAAGTGCAAGTTCAATTTCTTGTCTATTCAAATTCATTTCACGACGAGGTGCTCGACGGATTCCTTCAACAAATTTAGGATATTTTGGTAAAATGGAATCTAATTTTATTGTCATTGATTCTGAGATTTTATTATTATTCATTCTATCTCCGTTTTGTAATTAAACCTGTATTTAATATATTTTTGGAAATTGTATATTCTTCATTTAGTATTTCATCTATAAGTTTTTCTAACTCATCAACCACTTCTACTGAAATTTTGTTATCATTTTCTTTAGTTAATATGCATACGTGATCTATATTTGTTGAAGTAAGATCAGGAATAAAATCTGTTTCTAATTTTTCAGTTAACATAATTGTTCTGGATTTGCTAAAAGCATTCTTAGATAATCCTGCAAGATGATTTAAAAATAACATATTTTTATTCCCCAAAATTTTGAAAGTATGGAATACAATTAGTGGAAGAAGACTTATATGTTTTTCAAAATTTCTCTTACCGGAAACACGATAATAAAGATCAATATTCTGACCTAAAAAAAGCACCTCAGGAGAAAATAATTGTTCAAACCTAAGTTTTGTCTCTATTGTATAAAAACTTATCGGTGAAAATTCATAATTCATATTAAATTTACCACATCCCCAGAAAATACCTTTATGATCAATTATACTCTGCCTTTTCATCAAAACAGAAACAAGATCATTAAGATAATTCACAGAAAATATTGGAGATCCCTCAATAAAACCTTTTGCATTTAATTTATTAAATTTGTATTTATGGTTTTTTATGGAATCACGAAAAATATTTATCATTTCAACAATTTCTTTATTAGATCCATCGCTTGTTTCAATTGCTTTTAAGATTTTATTCCATTTAATGTAGATTTCATGGAGATACATTTTATTAACTGGGTTTTTTTCTTCTTTTAGCATTTTGCTTAAAATTTCAGTATAAAACATTCTACCTCTTTTTAGAACTATATGAATTTACTGCTAATAGTTTTAACAGTTCTAATTTTAAAGAGTTACCTTTTTTGTCAAATGACTTATCA
>JAGGWC010000004.1 GCA_021157645.1 Candidatus Cloacimonadota bacterium
CTTTAACTCACAAACATGTTTTCAATATTCATGATGATGATGTATACTGGTGTACTGCTGATATCGGCTGGGTAACAGGTCATAGTTATATTGTTTACGGACCTCTTGCAAACGGTGCAACTTCTGTAATGTTCGAAGGTGTTCCTACATATCCTGATGCTGGTCGTTTCTGGCATATTGTGGAAAAATTTGACATAACTGTTTTCTACACAGCTCCAACAGCTATCAGAGCTTTGATGAGACTCGGTGATGAATGGGTAGAAAAATATAAAATGCCGTCTCTTAGGATTCTCGGTTCAGTTGGTGAGCCTATCAATCCTGAAGCCTGGATGTGGTATTATGAAAAAGTTGGAAAAAGCAATTGCCCTATCGTGGATACATGGTGGCAAACAGAGACTGGTGGATTTATGATCACACCACTTCCTGGTGCTCATGTATTGAAACCTGGTAGTGCAGGCAGACCTTTCTTCGGCGTAGAACCTGTTATTCTGAGAGATGACAGATCGGTATGCGACCGCAACGAAGGTGGAAAACTTTGTATTAAAAAACCATGGCCTGGAATGATGAGAACAATGTGGGGCGATCACGACAGATTCATCGACACTTATTTCACAATGTATGATGATATCTATTTTGCCGGTGACGGCTGCCGTATCGATGATGATGGTGATTATTGGCTAATGGGAAGAATCGATGATGTTGTTAATGTTTCCGGTCATAGAATTGGAACTGCCGAAGTTGAAAGTGCTCTTGTAAGTCATAAAGATGTTGCTGAAGCTGCTGTAACTCCAATTCCACATGACATTAAGGGACAAGGACTTTATGCTTATGTTACTCTTGTTGGACATGTTGAGCCAACAGATGCATTAAAGAAAGAACTTATTATGCATGTCCGTAAGGAAATTGGACCAATAGCTGCACCAGAAGCAATTCAGTGGGCACCTGCACTTCCAAAAACACGTTCTGGAAAAATCATGCGTAGGATTCTTAGAAAAATCGCAGAGAATAGTGCTGATAACCTTGGAGATATCTCTACTTTAGCTGATCCAAGTGTTGTTGAACACTTAATTGAAGAACGTAAGTTAATCAAATAATTTGAAATTAAGAAATATAGCCGGAACTGTATTCTTATAGTTCCGGTTTTTTTCTAAGAAAGGAGTAGAAATGGCAGAAAAAAAAGTTATGAATAGAAATTTCGTTGTATTTGGTGCTATATTGATCCAGCTCTGTCTTGGTGCAATTTATGCTTGGTCAGTTTTTACGAAACCTCTGGTTGATGCTGACTGGACAAAAACACAAACTCAAGCTGTATTTGCTGCAGGTCTTGCATTATTTGCAATTGTTATGGTAATCGCAGGAAGACTTATGCCAAAAATTGGCCCTAAAAAACTGGCCATGTCCGGTGGAGTAGTATTAGGTGTTGGCTATCTTTTGGCAGGACTTTTTGGTGGTACAAATTTCTGGTCGATATTCTTCTTTGTAGGAATCATCGGGGGATCAGGAATTGGTCTGGCTTACGTTGTTCCAATTGCGGTTGGAATGCGCTGGTTTCCAGATAAAAAAGGACTTATCACAGGTTTGGCTGTTGCAGGATTTGGATTTGGTGCAACACTTTGGGTTAAATTGGCAGGAACTTGGGGTGGCTTGATCGAAAACATGGGATTGAGTACAACTTTCACTATTTATGGAATCATATTTTTTATTGCAGTTTTTATAGGTAGTCTGACAATGAAATTTCCACCGGAAGGATGGAAACCAAAAGGTTGGAATCCTGCTGAAGTAAAGAAAAAAGCAGGTGTTTCCGGAAATGAAATGAAAAGTGGAGAAATGCTAAAAACTCCTCAATATTATATGATCCTCTTAACTTTTGTATTCGGTGCAAGTGCCGGACTCATGAGTATTGGCTTGATGAAACTTTTCCCAATGGAAGCCTTACAAGCAGCAGGTTATAGTGAACTTGCAGCTTCAGGTATTGCGGGAACTGCAATGGCTGTATTTTTCTCACTCGCAAATGGCTTGGGTAGAATTGCCTGGGGTGCAATGAGTGATAAACTTGGTAGAAAACTTTCAATTGCTATCATGATGTTCACTCAAGGGATCTTTGTTATTTTATTCCAATGGATCGCCGGAACTCCTGGTCTTCTTTACCTTGGAGCAGCTCTGATAGGATTCAATTTTGGTGGAAACTTTGCATTATTCCCCACAATTACAGCTGACACATTTGGAGCTAAACATATCGGGCAAAATTATGGCTGGGTATTCCTTGCTTATGGAGTTGGTGGAATTTTCGGACCAATCCTCGGTGGAAAATTGGGAGATATGAATAATTTCTCTCTCGCCTTTATAATTTGCGGTGTGTTATGTATTGTGGCTGCCGGTATTATCCTCGGTGTAAAACCACCTAAACAAAAATTGGCATAATCCATACAGTATTAATGAAAGAGGTTACAATTGTAGCCTCTTTTTATTTATAGATTCGAATCCACTATAATATAATAACATTCTAATAACTACAATAACCATAATTTCTTGACATTAAAGATTGAGTTCTGTTTTCAGTAAAAAAAAACTCGGAGGAGAAATGGCAATTAATAAACTAGAGGACTTGATAAAACTCGTAAAAACTAAATCTAAGAAAAGAGTTGTAGTTGCTTATGGACAAGATGAAATAACAATTCTGGCAACTAAAAAAGCTATTGATCTTAAGTTTGCTGAATTTACTCTGATCGGAAATCAAGAAGTGATAACTAAGATCTGTGTTGATCATGATATTGACCCAAATATTTATAAAATTGTTCACGAACCTGATGAGATAAAATCCGGTAAAAAAGCAATGACACTTTTAAATCATGGCAAAGGTGATGTGCTGATGAAGGGAATAATTTCAACAGATAAATTAC
>JAGGWC010000169.1 GCA_021157645.1 Candidatus Cloacimonadota bacterium
AATGATGGTATCACCTGGAATGAGAATTTTGTTTTTGTTGTTGATGAAAACGATATGCAGGAACCATTTTCGATTGATCCCAGTGGTGATGAAATTATGTTCGTTAATGAACAGGAATATATTTATGATCAGATCTCGTTTGGTGTAAATGTAAATCCTCCATTTGCAGGACAATCTTTAGCAAGAATAGGCTTAGATGCAGGTCCACCAATCGGAGAAGAATTTTTCTTATTAGTAAAAGAAAATCAACCGAGTATTGGTTGTGATCCGTTTTCTGTAAGCTCATATGGAACTTTTACAGGTTATGTTTATGATTCATTGATGAACCCGGTAGAAAATGTTCAACTCGAGGGTTACCCTCCACTAGGTTATGGAGCTCCTGAAATTGTGACAGATGAAAATGGGCATTATAGTGCAGATCTGCCTGGAATGAATTATGATTTTAATGTTCACCTGCTTTATTTAGCTACTATTGATACAATTGTTACAATTGAACCTGATACTCAAAATTATTACGAATTTGTCTTTGAAAATTATGTGAGTTCCGATGATATAGAAATTGAACTTCCTTCATCATACTACGATCTCACAAATTACCCCAATCCATTTAATCCAATTACAGAAATCAGTTTTTCCGTACCACAAACATCCTCGTTTGTTAAGATTGAAATATTTAATTCACGAGGACAGAAAGTAAAGACTTTGGGTTGCAGCAATTCTCTTGCTGCAACGTCAAAGGAATTGACGCACTCCATAGTTTGGGATGGCACAAACGAAAACAATAAACAAGTTCCATCAGGAGTTTATCTCTACAAACTCGTTTCCAACGGAAAAGAACTGGCAACAAATAAAATGCTGCTACTCAAATAATTGAAACATCTAATCGTATTCATTTTATTATTTTCTTTTCAAATAATTCATGCTCAAGATCTACAATTTTATCAAGAAAATCTGAATTTCAAACTGAAAGGAAATTATTTCTATGTGGACGGATTGTACTATTTTAGAAATACGAGCAATAAGGTTATAAATAGACGTCTTTTCTATCCCTTCCCTCAAGACAGAGCTTATGGTAAAGTTGATTCAATATTTGCATTTAACATACAAGATTCTTTGAAAGAAACAAATTTACAAAACAATCCCAAAGGTTCTTCTTTTATTATACAAATTGAACCTGATACCACTGCAATTTACCGGATAGGTTACAAACAAGAACTGAAAGAAACAAAAGCAAAATACATTCTAACGACGACACAATCATGGAGAATTCCTTTTACACAGGTAAATTACACTCTTGAATTTCCAAAAGAATTTTCACTTGACTCAATTTCCTACATACCGGACAGTTTGCATGAGGGAAAAGAGAAATATATCTTTTTCTGGCATAAAGATAATTTTATGCCGAATAAGAATTTCGAGATCAACTTTAAAAATCAGGAGGAAACCTTGAATGGAAGAAAATAAAGAAATATTTGAAGTAAAATCAGAAGAGAAAAGAGAATTAGAAAAATTAGAAAAAATCGGTTGGGGATTATTCCTCGTAATGCTCGGTGCTATCTGGCTTTTCCCTGATTCTATAGTACCGGAAGGAACGTTTATGTTCGGAGTCGGCATAATCCTGCTTGGTTTAAATTTTGTAAAATATGCAAAAGGTTATCGAGTAAACGGCTTTACAGTCTTCTTAGGAATAGTAGCCTTAATAGCTGGTTTATCCAGTCTTTTAGGACGGTCTGTTGATATCTTCCCTCTCATTCTTATTCTTTGGGGAGTTAGTATCATTTTTGGTATTGGCAGAAAGAGAAGAAAAAAAGATATTTAGGAATTATTATGAACAAAAAAGTACTTGTTCCTATTTCAGATGGGATCGAAGAATTAGAGGCAATTGGAATTATCGATACCTTACGACGTGCAGATGCGGATGTTACTGTAGCTTCTGTAAATAACTTAAAGATAACCGGTTCTTATGGAACAAAAATTATTGCTGATAAACTTATTGAAGAATGTGCTGATGAACAATATGATCTGATAGTTTTACCTGGTGGACTTCCCGGTGCAGAACATCTTCGCGATTCGCAAGTTCTCACATCTCTTCTAAAAAAACAAGCTTCTAATGGAAAGTATTATGCTGCGATCTGTGCTTCTCCAACTGTTGTGTTGCAATTTCATGGATTATTAGATGGGAAAAAAGCAACTGTTAATCCCGCTTTATCAGATGATCTTATAATCAAAGATGAAATTGATAAACGTGTAGTTGTGGATGGAAACTGCATTACAAGCAGAGCCAGAGGAACAGTTCTTGAATTTGCTATCCAACTTATAGAATTATTATTTGATAAGAGTAAAGCAGAAGAGATAAAAACCGACATGCTTTCCCAATAATAAAGAAAAGATAAAACTATTGACATTAGAATCTTAGAAAAAAATATTGCACCGCAGTAGTATAAATAGTGTATATTAATTTAATATGAATCAGGAGATAGATGATGAAAAAAGGAATTCACCCAAAATATGAGAAGGTAACCGTGACATGTTCATGCGGGAATACTTTTGAAACAAGATCAACAGATCCATCGATCAGTAAAGTTGATATCTGTTCAAATTGCCATCCCTTCTATACAGGAAAACAAAGAACTAGAGCCAAAGAAGGACGTATAGAAAAATTTAACCAAAGATATAACGTTAAAGAAGATAAATAAAAATCTTGTTATAGTCGCACCACAACTCTATTATTAAAATAGTTGTGGTGCATTTTTTTTAAGGACAAATAAATGAAAAGAAAACAAATCGAAGTTGGTGGACAAGCAGTCATTGAAGGCGTAATGATGCGCGGTCCGGAAAATATAGCCACAGCTATTCGCAGGAAAGATAAAAGTATTGAAATTAAAAAAAACAGATTTGTAAGTAAAACAAAACATAATAAATTTTTAGGATTCCCAATAATTCGAGGATTTGTATCCTTGATCGAAATGATGATAATTGGTATTAAAACTTTAAATTTCTCTGTATCTCGTGCTGAGTTGGATTGGGAAGATGAAAAACCAAAAAATAAGAAAAAAAAGAAATCTAAATTTCGTGCGAAATTTGAAGAGACTATAAGTTATATTTTTGCTTTCGGTTTAGCTTTCCTCTTGTTTGCATTTTTGCCATATCAGATCGCCGAATGGATGAATTTAGCTAAAGAAAATATTTATTTCAATCTTTTTGCTGGATCGATCCGAATTGTTTTCTTTGTTCTCTATGTTTGGATAATCAGTAAAATGAAAGATGTAAATCGCATCTTTGAATATCACGGTGCTGAGCATAAATCTGTATTTGCATATGAGGCTAATAGTGATCTGGATCCAGACAGTGTACAGAAATTTACAACATTTCATCCACGCTGTGGAACCAGTTTTATTTTTTTTGTATTACTTATATCCATTCTGATCTTTTCTATTGTTGATACATTTGTAGCAAAATTCCTTTTAGGTGGTAATGCTCCGAATATCTTTCTGAGGTTAAGTTATCATTTTTTATTCATTCCCTTCATTTCTGGAATTTCTTATGAAGTGCTCAAGCTTTCCGGAAAGAATATAAAGCATCCACTGGTTAAAATAATGACCGCGCCTGGACTTGCTTTGCAAAGAATTACAACCCAACCACCAGATAATGAGCAAATAGAAGTTGCAGTTATCGCTATGAAATGTGCCCTGGAAATGGACATTTCAGAATATAAAAATATTTCATTCATAGATGATGAATAAAGAACAGTAACTTAAAATTATGATACCAGAAGAAAAGATATTAACTCTCAAAAATGAATATGAGAACTTAAAAAAAGACATCTATAATCCTGCAAAGATGTCTAATCAGCGTTATTATAGTAAGATTTCAAAAAGATTTAAAGACCTTCAGGAAATTTTAGACCTCTATAATGTTATAAAAGACCATGAAACAACAATTGAGGAAAATAAAGAACTAATGAAAACTACAAACGATAAAGAGTTGATTGCTTTAGCTGAAGAAGAGATAATTGAAGCTCAAGAAGAACTTGAAAAGAAAACAATAATACTAAGGGAACTTTTGGTTCCAAGAGATCCAAACGACGAAAAAGATGCGATCGTTGAGATCCGTGCCGGAACCGGAGGTGAAGAAGCAGCACTATTTGTTGCCGATCTTTACAGAATGTACACATATTTCGCTGATAAAAAAAATTGGAAATTATCTGTTATGTCTTCTAATCCAACCGGTGTAGGTGGATTAAAAGAAGTAATCTTCTCACTTTCTGGAGATAATGTTTATGGAATCATGAGATTTGAAAGTGGTGTTCATCGTGTGCAAAGGGTTCCTGAAACTGAATCACAAGGTAGAGTCCATACTTCCGCAATTTCGGTTGCCGTTTTGCCTGAAGCTGATGAGATTGATGTTGAAATTAATCCGGCAGATTTGAAAATTGATGTTTATCGTTCATCAGGCCATGGTGGACAAAGTGTGAATACAACCGACTCTGCTGTTCGGATCACACATGAGCCAACCGGACTTGTTGTAACTTGTCAGGATGAAAAATCACAACTTAAAAACAAGAACAAAGCTTTCAAGGTTCTTCGCTCAAGATTGTATGATTTGGAACTGGCAAAACATGAAGCTGATATCTCTGCTAAACGTAGATCACAAGTTGGATCAGGCGATAGAAGTGCAAAAATAAGAACTTATAATTTTCCGCAATCCAGAGTCACAGATCATAGAATAAATTTGACATCATTCAGATTAAACGACATTTTGCTTGGCGAGTTGGATGAATTTATTGATGCTCTAAGATTAGCTTATAGGAATGAAAAAGTAGAAAATTAATAATGTGGATCATATCGTTTTTAATCATAATTTTATTTTTTGTCTTATCCGGTTTTTTTTCAGGTATAGAAACGGGGCTTATCTCTCTTGACAGATTAAAACTGGAGCAAGAAGCAAAAAGTAGTAAAAAAAAGAAACAAATACTCACATTCCTTGAAAAACCTGACCTGATATTCGGAACAACTTTATTTGGAACAAACATCTCAGTTGTAATTGTTTCATCTCTTTCAATATTTTTGATTCATCTTTTAAATAAAAAACCTGCAGTTAATATTTCTGAACATACTGCAACACTCATTATTGCAGGGTTTATACTCATATTTGCTGAGTTAATTCCAAAAGCACTTTATAGAGATTTTCCAAACAAACTCGTGAATAGAGGATTCCCAATGCTAAAATTTTTCAGTACGATTTTTACACCTTTTGTTAAATTTGTATCCATTTTAAACAATATGCTCGCAAAATTTTTTAAACTTCCACAACAATCAAGATACAATTTTGTTTCACGCGAGGATCTTTCATTTATACTCTCTGAAGCTAAAGACGACGGTATAATGCATGAAGATCAAATGGAAATGCTGGAAGATGCATTGGAATTTTCTGATCTTGATGCAGAAAATGTAATGATTCACCGTACCGATATTATTGCATTCCCATTAGATACATCTATTGAGGAAGTTATTTCCATTGCCAAAGAAAAAGGATTCACTAGATTTCCAATTTATGAAAATGATCTGGATAATATTAAGGGAATATTAATAATATACGATCTCTTAAAACAAAAAAACCATGACGATCTTACTGCTGCAGATTTTGTTCGAGATGCTTTCTTTGCACCGGAAACTATGGATGTAAATAAGCTTCTTACCAAAATGCAGAAAGAAAAAGTAAGCATGGCAATTATCATGGATTCTTATGGCGGCACTGCCGGCGTGATCACAATCGAAGATATTCTGGAAGAAATTGTTGGAGAGATCGAAGATGAATATGACAACACAACACGGGAAATAAGTAAGATTTCAAGTGGATTGTACCGTGTGCAAAGTTATGCAGAAATTGATTTTCTAAATGACGAATATGACATGAATCTGCCGTTAGGGGATTATGAAACAATTGCCGGAATGATCATCGATAAACTTGAGAGAATTCCCAGAAGAGATACAAAATTAACAATTGGAAATTGGGATATCACAATAATACAGGCTACGGATAAAAGAATAATAACCGTAGAAATGAAGAAAATTGAAGTAAAAAAAAATTTGTAACATTGTTGTGAGGTAAAATTATGGATAAAATTTTTAAAATATCTAACTTAGTAAATGAAACTCGAATTATTGATATTCATTCGAATGATAAGAAGGGTGCCTTGAACGAACTTCTGGAAATCATTTGTAAAGATGACTTAATAACTGATCCCAAAACGTTTTCTAAAGAGATCTTCAAACGGGAGAAATTGATGAGCACCGGGATCGGTTATGGAATTGCCATTCCTCATGCAAGACATAGATCAGTGAAAGATTTTGTGATGGCTATCGGCCGTAGAAAAGAGGGATTGGAATATGGATCAATTGATGATAAACCGGTAAAGCTGATCTTTATGATCGGTGCCTCTGATACACAGGACAAAGATTATATTAAAGTTCTTTCACGTCTTGTACTTCGTTTAAAAAATGAAGAATTTGTTAATAAAATGTTGTCTGCTAAAAATTCTTTGGATATTTACCAACTTATTGAACAGCAAAAATAATAATGTTACTTTTATTATTTGGTTATTTTATGCTTTGCGATAGATTTACTAACAATCTATCTGAAAATTCACTCAGTCAGTCTGCGATTTTGAGTAATTAGGAGTTGTTAATATGGATAGTACTTTTCTCTTAATATTTTTAGGTGGTTCTATACTTATTTCCATGATCCTCGCTCGAGGTGCAGTATTTCTGAAATCACCGCTAATTGTTGGATATATTATTGCCGGAGCTATTCTGGGACCTGCAGTTCTTAATGTTATCTCAATGGAACAAATCACATCATTGAATGTTATTAATACGATCACTTTATCTTTTCTTGGTTTTGGGATCGGTGGAGAATTAAAGTTTAAACAATTGAAGAAACTGGGAAAGTCAATTGTGATCATCGTCATTTTTGAAGCAACTGCTACATTTCTCGTTGTTGGAATCACCCTCGGTCTTATCTTGCACAATGTTTCTTTGGGTCTCATCTATGGAGCTCTTGCCTCTGCCACAGCTCCTGCTGGTACTGTGGATGTAATTCGCCAGTACAAAGCAAAAGGGAATCTAACATCCACCCTCTATGCAGTAATGGGATTAGATGATATTTATGCTCTTCTGATATTTACGGTCGCAATTCCGGTTGCAATAATTTTGCTTGGTGGTTCAGATTCCACCATGCATCCATCCATTTTAGCATCTCTAGGTCATGCAGGACTCGATATTCTTATGGAAATCGGTATTGGAGTTGCGATTGGATTTATCTTTGTCACGATCGCAAAAAGAATCCATGATCGGGCAATGACGCTTTTATTAACGATTGGAATAATCTTACTCAATTGTGGAATTTCACAAAAATTAGAAATTTCTCCCATTTTACTAAATATGGCAGTGGGAATTGTTGTCGTTAATTTCAATTCTATAGTTGCTCGAAAAATATTTACTTCACTTGGAGATTGGTCACCACCAATCTATGTCTGGTTTTTCGTGCTGGTTGGAACCAGACTGAATATTCATTTGATAGTTAACTATTCTGTTTTGATAGTATTATATATATTGGCTCGTTCTTTAGGAAAATGGGGAGGTGCTTTTGCGGGAGCAAAAATTTCTCATGCTCCTCAAAAGACAATCAAATATCTTGGTTTCACTTTGCTTTCTCAAGCTGGTGTTGCCATTGGTTTGGCTCTGGCAGCTTCCAGTTCGCTGGAAAAAATGGGATATGTAGATGCAGCAAAACAAATTATGGGTGTAATGACGGCAACAACGTTCCTCATAATGTTGGTCGGTCCAATTTTAGCAAAAGTAGCTCTGGTGAAAGCCGGAGAAACTCATGTAAAGGAGTAAACGATGTATTTAATATTGCAAATTGATAAAGAAAAATATCTTGATGATGTATTAATGGCCTGCACAGAAGCTGGTATAGAAGACCCTATCGTACTCACGGGTGAGTCACTTGGTCAAAAACTTGTTTATGATATGCCGCTTTTTGCAGGTTTTAGAAAATCTATGGGACAGGGAAAGAGCTTTGCTAAGATCATTATGTCTGTTGCAGAACAAGAGCAGGTTGATTTTATGCTGGAAGAATTGAAAAATTCTGATGTAGATTTTATAGAAGATGAAGTCGGCAAGATCATTCTTTTGCCAATTGAAAAAATATATTGAAATTGATTGGAGGATTTAATGCAATTAGTAGAATGTGTTCCGAATTTCAGTGAAGGAAAAGACATGAAGATTATAGATGCCATTGCTGCTTCAATCAAAGCAGTAAAAGGTGTTACATTGTTAGATGTTGATCCTGGAGAAACTACAAATCGTACTGTTTTTACAATGGTCGGTGAGCCGGAAAATGTTGTTGAAGCTGCCTTCCAAGCTATAAAAAAAGCCAGCCAAGTAATAGACATGACAAAGCATAAAGGTGCTCATGCCAGAATGGGAGCCACCGACGTTTGTCCATTTGTACCTGTTGCTAATATGACAATGGATGATTGCGTAAAACTAGCTCATAAACTAGGGAAAAGAGTTGGTGAAGAACTTGATATTCCAGTTTATTTATATGAATATGCTGCCAGTAAACCGGAATGGAAAAATTTAGCCGAAGTAAGAAAAGGTGAATATGAAGCACTCCCTCAGAAAATGGAAAATCCAAATTGGAAGCCAGATTATGGTCCTCAAAAATTTAATGCAAAATCGGGAGCCACCGCAATTTCAGCTCGTGAATTTTTAATTGCTTATAATATAAATTTAAATACAAGAGATAAGAAAAAAGCTCACGATATTGCTCTTGATATCCGAGAACGAGGTCGTTTTGCCAGAGATGAGAATAATAAATTGATTAAAGATGAGAATGGCAAAAAAGTTAAAAAACCCGGTCTCTTTAAAGATTGCAAAGCAGTTGGCTGGTTTATTGATGATTTCAATCAAGCTCAAATCAGTATAAATCTTACAAATTTCAATGTTACACCTGCTCATGTTGTTCTTGATAAAGTCCGTGAGCTCGCATTGGCAAAAGGATTGCA
>JAGGWC010000138.1 GCA_021157645.1 Candidatus Cloacimonadota bacterium
CCAGTATCGTTTAAGGATGCTTTACTAAAAGGTATTGCTCCTGATAAAGGTCTTTATATGCCTTATGACATACCTACTCTAACTCAAGAAGAAATAAATGCTTTCTCTGATATGGAATACTATGAAATAGCCTATGAAGTTATATATAAATTCCTTAAAGATGATATAGCAGCTGATGATCTTAAAGCTCTTATCAAGGATGCTTATAACTACGAAGTTCCTTTGGAGAAAGGTTATGACAGAAAATATGTTCTAAGGTTAGATCAAGGTCCTACCGCTTCTTTTAAGGATTTTGCGGCAAGAATGATGGGTAGATTGATGAACTACTATCTGACTAAGCAAAATAGAAAGTTACTCATACTTACAGCTACATCAGGAGACACCGGAAGTGCGATAGCAAATGCTTTCTACGGACTTGATAATATCAAAGTCGTTGTTCTTTTCCCTGAAAACGAAGTTACGAACAGACAAAGAAAGCAAATGACCACTCTTGGCGATAATGTTCAAATAATATCTTTGGACGGAAAATTTGATGACTGTCAAGCTTTGGTAAAAGAAGCTTTTGCTGATATTGAACTTGATCACTTAGGACTATCATCTGCAAATTCGATAAATATCGGAAGATTAATACCTCAGACAGTATATTATTTTTATGCTTATGCAAAGCTTAAACAAAATAATGATGAAAAAATAATCTTTTCTGTTCCATCAGGAAACTTTGGAGATATGATGGGCGGAGTTATTGCTATGAAAATGGGTCTTCCTATTAAGAGATTTATCATTGCAACAAACGAGAATGATGAATTTCCGAAATACCTTAATACCAATAAATATGAACTTGTCGTTCCTTCAAAAAACTGTATCTCAAGTGCAATGAATGTCGGCCATCCGAGCAATATGTCAAGATTGGTTGCCCTTTATGATGGAATTATGAACGAAAAAGGCGAGGTTTTAAAAGCTGCTGATATGGACTTGATGAGAAAAGAACTATGGGCTGTCAGCATTGACGATGCAGAGACAAAGCAAACTATCATAGATGCTTGGGACAAACATAAATTATTACTTGAACCTCACGGATCGGTTAGCTGGACAGGACTTCATAAGTATATTGAAGAGAACGGTGATGATAAAGATCAACTTTATGTTTCTTTGGAAACCGCACATCCTGCAAAATTTCCTGAAGAGATAACAAGACTATTGAATGTTAATCCTGATATTCCTGAGAGTCTTGAAGGAATTGAAGAAAAAGAAGAACAGTATGATACGATCACTACTCAATACGATGACTTCAAAGCGTATCTATTGAAAAATTATAAGTAAAGGCGTAAAGCAGGTCACATTGAGTTTATCGAAATGTCGTACCTGCTAATGAAAAGTCTTACACTTCGATAAACTCAGTGTGACTTTTATTTTGTAAATATAGAGAGGGAAAAAATCATGAAATATATTATAATACTCGGTGACGGAATGAGTGACTACCCAATTGAAAAACTTGGGAATAAAACTCCGTTGATGGCTGCAAACATTCCAAACATTGACAAACTTGCAAAAATGGGTAGAACCGGTAAATTTAGAACGGTCCCTGACGAACTTCCACCTGGTAGTGAAGTTGCCAATATGGCTGTCTTGGGCTATGATGTGAGAAAGCTTTATCAAGGTCGTGGTGTACTTGAAGCTGCAAGTATGGGAGTTGAACTTGATAATGATGACCTAGCTATGAGATGCAATCTTATCTGCATAGAAGATGAAAAGATCAAGAATCATTCCGCAGGACACATTAGCTCTGAAGAATCTCATCAATTGATAGATGCTTTGAACAAAAAACTTGGTGATGATTTAGTGAAATTCCATAAAGGTGTTAGCTACAGACATTTACTTGTTGTAAAGCATGGCAGAAAAGAGATAAAGCTCACTCCTCCACACGATGTTCCGGGAACTCCCTTCAAAGATGTTCTACCTGTATCTGAAAAAAGAGATGCAGATGGTACTACAAAATTACTAAACGATCTTATCGCAAGATCTCAGGAAATACTTAACGCACACCCTGTAAACATCAAAAGAGTTGCCGAAGGTAAAGATCCTGCAAATTCTGTATGGTTCTGGTCGGCAGGATATAAGCCTGAGATGAAAACACTACAAGAACTCTATGGAAAAACAGGTGCGGTAATTTCTGCTGTTGATCTTCTTTATGGTATCGGAGTCTATGCAGGTATGGAAGTAATTCATGTAGAAGGTGCTACAGGATTATATACTACAAATTACGAAGGTAAAGCAAAAGCTGCCGTAGAAGCTTTGAAAAGGCATGATCTTGTTTACCTACATATTGAAGCTACCGATGAAGCAGGACATGAAGGCGATGCTGATCTTAAGATCAAGGCATTGGAATATTTAGATAGTAGAGCAGTAAAATATGTCATGGAAGAAACTGCAAAATTCGATGAACCTGTTGCTATTGCTATCACTCCTGATCATGCAACTCCATGTGCATTGAGAACGCATACGCATGACCCTGTACCATTTATCATTTACAGGCCTGGTGAAGAACCTGATTCTGTTATAGAGTATAACGAAGATGCTGTTGAGAAAGGTTTTTACGGATTACTTAAAGATGATGAATTTATAAAAGCTTTACTGGGAATGGGTGAATAATATAAATTTGATTCTTCATTATTTACTATTTTTCTCCTGTTTTAATTCCAGTTGGAAGTTACCACTATCTTTTACCCAATATAAACATAGCACAGTGTCAAATAG
>JAGGWC010000149.1 GCA_021157645.1 Candidatus Cloacimonadota bacterium
GGTAAACATGAGTGTGACTGAAATAATTATTTTTAATGGCAAATCCACTATTGTAACATTTAAATTAATCCCATTATTTTTTATAATAAAATCACCAAATTCATTATTAAAAAAAATTAACGGAATGGCAATAATGGTTATTAGAATAATTGGAATAGAAACAATCCAAATAAAATCTACAATAGCTTTCAAAATGTGTACTTTTCTCATCTTAATATTTTATAAGAGCAAATATACATTATTATTGTTAAACAATAATTTATAGCCTTAAAAGAATATATATTATTATATTTTATAATAAAGCTAAAAAACCTATTTCATTTCTGAAATAGGTTTTTTCTATAAATTTATACTATCAGAATATTCTTAAATACTTGCTTTTAGGTATTCTCTGTTCATTCTAGCTATATTATCTAATGAAATCCCTTTAGGGCATTCCACTTCACAAGCTCCTGTATTGGTACAGTTGCCAAAACCTTCATCATCCATTTGTTTTACCATATTCATTACCCTGTCAACAGCTTCTACTCTGCCCTGAGGCAATAAAGCAAACTGCGAAACTTTTGCAGAAACAAATAGCATTGCAGAAGAATTCTTACAACTTGCCACACAGGCGCCACAACCTATACATGCAGCCGCATCCATTGACATATCTGCATCGTGTTTTGAAATAGGTGTTGCATTTGCATCTTGTGTATTTCCTGAAGTATTTATAGAAATATAACCTCCTGCCTGTTGAATTCGTTCAAAAGAAGTTCTGTCAACAACCAGATCTTTGATCACTGGAAATGCTCGTGACCTGAATGGTTCAATAAAAATAGTGTCTCCATCATTAAACATACGCATATGCAATTGGCAAGTAGTAATTTCTCTATCTGGACCATGTGCTTCTCCATTAATATATAAAGAACACATACCACAAATACCTTCACGACAATCATGGTCAAATGCAATAGGTTCTCCACCTGAATTAACCAACTGTTCATTTAAAACATCCATCATTTCTAAAAATGACATATGATCTGAGATTTCAGTTACTTTATATTCAACTAATTTCCCCTTATCCTTTGCGTTTTTTTGTCGCCAAATTTTTAACGTTAAATTCATGATTTTTAGTATTGAGTAATGAGTATTAAGTAGTGAGAAAACTAAATACTCACTACTAATATCTCAATACTATTTATAACTTCTTTGTTTTAACTCTATATCTTTAAACTCCAACTCTTCTTTATGTAAAACTGCATCAGCTGGTTCACCTTTATATTCCCAAGCAGATACATATGCATAATCTTTATCATTACGTTTTGCTTCTCCTTTTTGTAAACCTTCTGTTTCAACAGATTCTTCACGGAAATGACCTCCACAAGATTCATTTCTGACTAAAGCATCTTTTGCAAAAAGTTCTCCCAACTCCAAGAAATCTGCAACTCTTCCTGCTTTTTCCAGTTCAGGGTTCATTTCATTTGCAGTACCAGGCACTTTTACTTCTTTCCAGAATTCTTCACGAATTTCTTTAATTTCAGTCATGGCTTCTTTTAAACCTTTTTCATTTCGCGCCATTCCAACTTTTTCCCACATAACTTTTCCAAGTTTTTTGTGGAAATAATCCACTGTTTTAGATCCTTTGTTATTGATAAAGAAATCTATTCTATCTTTTACTTCTTTTTCAACAGCATCAAATTCAGGTGTGTTTGTAGAGATTTTTCCGGTACGAATATCGTTTGATAAATAATTTCCTATTGTATAAGGCAAAACAAAATAACCATCAGCCAATCCCTGCATTAAAGCCGAAGCTCCTAAACGGTTAGCCCCATGGTCTGAGAAATTAGCCTCTCCTATACAATACAATCCTTCTACAGTAGTCATTAAATTATAATCCACCCAAACACCACCCATGGTATAATGTGTTGCTGGATAAATCATCATTGGAGTTATATACGGATCTTCATCAACGATCTTTTCATACATCTGGAAAAGGTTACCATATTTTTCTTCAATTATATTTCGTCCTAATTCAATTATTTTTTCTTTGGAAGCATTTTTAATACTGTGAATCTTTGCCTGTTCTTTTCCGTATCGTTCAATGGCTGTAGCAAAATCTAAATAAACAGCTTCACCAGTAGCATTCACACCATAACCCGCATCACAACGCTCTTTAGCTGCACGTGATGCAACATCACGAGGAACCAGATTACCAAAGGCAGGATATCTTCTTTCTAAATAGTAATCTCTATCGGCTTCAGCAATATCAGTAGGTTTTAATTTTCCTTGCTGAATTGATTTTGCATCTTCTATTTTTGCAGGAACCCAAATTCTACCATCATTTCTTAAAGATTCCGACATCAATGTTAATTTAGACTGATAATCTCCACTTCGTGGAATACAAGTTGGGTGAATTTGCGTAAAACAAGGATTTGCAAAATAAGCTCCTTTTTTATGAATTTTCCATGCCGCTGTTGCATTTGAGCCCATTGCATTTGTAGAAAGGAAATAAACATTTCCATAACCACCGGTTGCAATTACAACTGCATGAGCAGAGTGTCTCTCAAGTTCTCCTGTGATCAAATTACGAGCTATAATACCTCGGGCTTTACCATCAACTTTTACAACATCCAGCATTTCATGTCGGTTGTACATTTCGATTTTTCCACGGGCAATCTGTCGATTCATCGCTGAATACGCTCCTAATAATAATTGCTGTCCTGTTTGCCCTTTTGCATAAAAAGTACGGGAAACGAGTACTCCTCCAAAAGATCGATTATCTAACAATCCACCATAGTCACGAGCAAAAGGAACTCCCTGTGCAACACATTGGTCAATAATATTAGAAGAAACTTCAGCCAAACGATATACATTGGCTTCACGTGAGCGATAATCTCCACCTTTTACAGTGTCATAAAACAAACGGTAATTAGAATCACCATCTCCCATATAGTTCTTTGCCGCATTAATTCCGCCCTGAGCGGCAATAGAATGAGCTCTGCGAGGCGAATCTTGATAAGCAAATGCTTTTACATTATAACCTAATTCTGCCAAAGTTGCAGCAGCAGAACCCCCAGCCAATCCTGTGCCTACAACGATAATATCAATATTACGTTTATTAGCAGGATTTACCAGATCAATTTTATCTTTGTAAGTAGTCCATTTATCTTTGATCGGACCTTTTGGTACTTTTGAATCTAATGTCATATTTAATTGATATTAAGCAAAGTAAAAATAAATTGCAATAACTGAAAAACCTAAAGCAATAAAGTAGCTAAAAGCCATTCCTAAATTTTTTACACATTTTAAATATTTTGGAACTCTTGCTCCTATACTGGTAAATGCCGATTGAAATCCGTGACTTAAATGAATACCCAGCAATACGAATGCAACAACGTATATAAGTACATAAATTGGGTTTTTAAACAATTGTGTTACCAACTCATAATCATCATGTACCTCTCCAAATTTAATTTGAACAAAAAAATCTTTCAAATGCAACACAATAAATAACAATACCAAAATACCTGTGTATATCATATTTCGGGAAGCCCATCCCGAGTTTGCCGCCGCATTATTCTTTGCATATTTGATTGGGCGGGAAGCTCTATTCTTAAGTTCTAACCAAATTCCCATAATAATATGGAAAATGAATCCTGCTGCCAAAACAAATTGCATTACCTGAATTACAGGGTTGGTTGCCATAAAATGGGATGCACCATTAAAAGTATCTTTACCTATAAACAAAGTTAAATTTACTCCCAAATGAACCAATAAAAAAGTTATCAAGAAAAGTCCGGACAATGACATCACTATTTTTCTGCCTACTGATGAAGATAAAAATCCACTCATTGTTAATTGTTTTATTTTAAAAAAAACAAATATAAAGATTGCTAATTTGGTAATCTATTAAACCTAATTTATGGTTCTAATTTAGATTGATTATAAATAGCTATATTTAATAT
>JAGGWC010000123.1 GCA_021157645.1 Candidatus Cloacimonadota bacterium
ACTCTTAATTGTAAAGTTTCCTTTTGCCTCGAGTGGTGTGTAATATTCCTGTATAATCTAACCTTATTGAAGCAGTACCCCATTTCTTTGATTGATGTACTCCAAGTGATTAGAGTATTCCCAATTTTTTAGCTTCTCTACTAAACCTGCTTTAGCAGGATTATAATGAATATATTTGCAAAGCTGAATTAGGTAATCATCCTGTTTAACTTTTTTGTGTTGAAGTTTGCTGGCAAATAGCTTTCCCTTCCTCTTATATTTGCTATTAAAATGATGAGCATAGGAAATACAAGTTCTATTAAAAATTTCATATATCGGTTTATTCAAATTTTGTTTTATACAAAAATGAAAATGATTTGGCATCAGGCAATATGCATAAATTTCAATTTCTTTATGGTTAAAATTCTTTTTAAATTTATTCAAGAAATAAGTATAATCTTCGTCTTCAAAAAAAAGATCTATTTCATCAACTGAGTGATTATATATATGAAAAATCGCTCCTTCCACAAATTCTTCTTTTTTTTACATCTCATGATAAATACCTTTTCTATTTATTTTTATTATGACTTCAGACTTGACTTAATAACTCAGCTTGCTGAGGAATTGAGTTAAGAATGAATTAAATTATATTAGCTATAATCTTTAAGTCAATTCTCCTGCGGATTATATTCAAATTTTACAATTCATTGAATATAGTTTTTTTGTATTTTTTTGTAAAAAATCTGAAATTACCTTTTCGTAGAGTAATGTTTTCACTGTCAAAAAATTCCAACAAGATCATTGCAGTTCCGCGGTTCGTATTCAGAAAATCTCTCAATTGTGAAACTTTGATACCCTCGGTTGGTTTTGTAAGCTGTTCAAGTAATATTTTCTTTGCTTTTTCAACAAGATCAGAATGAAGATATTTTTGCTGGAGGAAATAAATATCCCCATTATCAATTAGATAAGAGATTATCTGTTCCATTTGTATTTTTGATATATTCTCATCATTTGCAAAATCAATTAATGCAGATGGATCAACAGCAATGTTACCTTTCGATCGTATCAAATTATCTGCTTTTTTAATCATTGCTTTTATTTCATCGTTCAAGTTAACTTCATGAGAAGTTAGAATCCAGGTTTTCCCTTCTTTCCTGAGTTTTGCTCTCTCTTCTAAATTATATAAGATCTGAGTTAGTGTGATCTTTGTTTCTTCGTTTTGATATTCTCCAAAAATCCCCATTAATTCCTTAAATGTTTTTCCGTTCTTTTTTAAAGGATTCTTAATATGAAAATTCTTTAGCCCACTAAGTATCTTATTTTGATAAACTGTGTTCATCTTTTTTTTCAATAAAATTATTTCATCTCCATATTGGTAGAAAATAATATCTCCAGGTAATTTTTGGAATATTGCTTCTATTAGTTCATCAGAATTCACATCAAGGTAATCAGCAATTGTTTTCTGTGATATTGGCAGTGCGGATTTCCGTACCTCTGCAGCTATCATTTCTTCAAGTTCTCCACTTGCAATTTTCTTCACAATATCAATTTGTGTTTCTCTTCTTCTGCGATGATGCAGAGGATACGGATCTACCACATAACCTCCACCCAGAGTAAGATTCCCTGATGAATTCCGAATTATAAATTTATCGTTATATTGCGTAATAATTGGATGTGGTAGATACACTTGCGCCAAACAGTTTTCTCCACTTTTCAAATTATCTCTATCCAACAAGTGAATCCGCACCATTATCCGATTGGTACCTAATAAAAAAATCACCTGATTCCACAATCCTAAAGTAACATCATTCTGATAAATATTTAGTTTAATATCAATAAGTTTAGTTGATTTTATCTTTTTGTTCGATAGCACCATCCCATGCTTAAACTCTTTTTGTTTAAAGCCAACCAGATTAAACGAAGCTCGATCTCCTGCACTAACTCGATTCACTTCCTTGCCATGATGCTCCAACCTTCTAATTCTCAATTCCTTCTCATTTGGAAGTAGAAATACCGGTTCATTTTTCGTAATCGTTCCTGAAATTATAGAACCATTCACAATTGTACCAAAACCTTTCTGGGTAAATATACGATCAATATACATGCGGAAAAGACCTTCCGTTTCCCTTTGTGGGATTGCATCAATAATAATTGATATTTCATTGATAAGTTTCTCGATTCCCTGTTTTGTTTGGGAAGAAACTTGAATTATTGGAGCATCATACAAAAATGAATCTTTCACGAAATCTTTTAACTCTTCAGTTGCAAGTTCTAAAAGTTCTTTATCTACCAGATCTATTTTATTTAGAACAATTATTCCATTTGCGATTCCAAGAGTCTTCATGATCTCTAGATGTTCTTTTGTTTGCGGCATAATCCCTTCATCAGCAGCGATAACTAAAAGCACAAAATCTATTCCGCAGGCTCCCGCAACCATTGTTTTAATAAAATCTGCATGTCCGGGTACATCCACAATTCCTACACTATTTCCATTTGGAAGATCTATATGTGAAAATCCCAGATTTATTGTAATTCCACGTTCTTTTTCTTGTTTGTGTGTATCACAATCGTAACCCGTAAGTGCTTTAATCAGAGCTGTCTTACCGTGATCAACATGTCCAGCAGTTCCCATTATAAGGTGTTTTGTTTTCATTATACCTTCTTATAAAAATTCTTAATTATTAAAATTTGTTTTGTTAAAATTCCGTCAAGAACACATTAGTTGATTTTCTAGCTAATCAAAAAAATCTTTACATAAAAAAATGTGAAAAATTGTTTGTTTCAAGTTAAAGAGAGGACGGAACTGGTGTTCCAACTGGTCTTCAAAACCAGTAATAGGCAGCTAAAACTGTCTACGGCAGGTTCGATTCCTGCCCTCTCGGCCATTTATTAATAATGAACCTTTCACCGCTAAGAGCGCAAAGATGCAAAACTACAAAAATATTTAAGTTGCCATCCCCCTTTGTAAGGGGGAATAAAAGGGGTTTAAAAAAGAATCCAGAAACCTTTACGAACTTCGCTATTAATTATCTCATCTTCAAATCCTATTATCTGTGTCTATCTGCATAAACTGTAGTTAATAAATTTATACAAAATTCATTAGTCTGTTAAAACAAAATTGACAGATTCATACACTCCTTTTTTTTGTATAATTAGAAATTTAGGAAGGCGATATGAATAAATTATTCTTTTTCTTATTTTTATTGTTGGCAATATCTTCTTGTGCAGATAATTATCCAATATTTAATGCCAACAACGCATTTAAACATTTAGAAAAACAGTGTGATCTTGGTGTAAGGAACCCCGGTTCGGATGGTATTGAACTTTGCAGAGATTATATCATTAATGAATTAACTAAATGTAATGCAGAAATTGAATTGCAGAAATTCACCGTGATTATTAATGGAGAGGAAATTGATGGTGTGAACATTATAGCAAACTTCTATCCTCAAATGAGCCGACGAATTCTTTTTGGTGCACATTATGATACCCGTCCATGGGCTGATAAAGAAGAAGATACTTCGCTTCATAATACCCCAATCTCAGGAGCAAATGATGGAGCGAGCGGTGTAGCAGTTCTACTGGAATTAGCAGAAATAATCTCTTCTCAACAACCCCAGCAATTTGGGATAGACCTAGTCTTTTTTGATCTGGAAGACATGGGTTCTTACAGAGAAAATGAAACTTGGTGTTTAGGTTCTTCCTACTTTGCAGATAATTATTCAAAACCAAAACCTGAAAAAGCAATTATTATTGATATGATCGGCGATGCAGACCTTTCTATTAATATGGAATATTATTCGTATCATAACTCTCCAAATCTGGTTAAAGAAGTTTGGGAAATCGCAGAACAGCTTGGATATAATGAGTTCAAATCCAGAATAATAAACCGGATATATGATGATCATTATCCGCTTATTGCTGCAGGCTTTAACGCAATAGATATTATCGATTTTGAGTATCCCTCATGGCATACTTTGGAAGATACTCCAGATAAATGTTCCCCTCATTCTCTGAATGTTGTAGGACAAACTATGGTAAATTTAATCTATCAGGAAAAATGAAAAAACTGAATAATCTTCTCACATCCAATGAACAAAAACTTCTACTGTTCATAGTTTTCTTTGCCTTTACCGGTTTAGTGATGAAATATACAGGACTAATTGCCGAAGAAGGGGTGAATTCAGCTGATAGTCTAGATTTTCAAGAAGATTACCAACTGCAATACGATTTACAAAATATTACAAAAGAAGAACTGATAACCATACCTGGAATCGGAGAAAAAAAAGCAGAGGATATCTTGCGATATAAAGAAGAAAATGGTTTCCATACTAAAACCGAATTAATGAATATTAAAGGCATTGGACAAAAGACTTATGAAAAAATCGAGAAATACTTTATTGATCTGGCTTTTGAGGATTCTACTACTACCGTTATTCCGGTTAGGAAAGCTATTAATTCCATTCCAAATATAATAAATATCAACACCGCAGGAAAAAACGAATTGACAAAAATTACTGGTATTGGTCCTTCAAAAGCAGAGAAAATTATTGCATTTAGAGAAAAGATCGGAAGATTTGAGAAGAAAGAAGATCTCTTGCAAATCAAGGGAATCGGCGAAAAGACGTTGGAAAAAATGAAAGATCAAATAACGCTGGGAGAATGATTATGATGGATAAAGCTACACTAACCATTACCTTAGCTGAATTATATGAAAATCAGCATCAATATATTGATGCTTTGATGATTTATAAAATTCTTTTTAAAGAAAATCAAACGGAAAAATTGCAAAATAAAATTGATGAATTAAAAGATAAAATATTCGACGAAGATTCTCTTGATTACTCTTCAATAATTGATCAAATCTTCACCAAAAAAGAAAAAAAAATATTTAATATTCTACCCCACAAACAATATAAAACATACAAAGAATCACAAATCGAACTGAAAAATGAAGAAACATATCCGGAGGAATTTGCCAAAGAAAAAGAAAAAGAAATTACCATAACTAATACATCGGAAGATGATATTTCTCTAGAAGAAATTAATCAACCAGTAAATAATAGTGAAAATAAAATACTAAATTTATTAATACAGCTTTCCCATTTAAAGCCAGATACTGTAGAAAAAATTCTTAAAGAAAATGTTGGATCAGATACATCTCTCGCAGAAATTAAACTATCTGACTTAAATTCTGTGATTGAATTATTAAAAGTTTCAGAGAATGTCGAAAGAGATCAAAGAGATAAATAAGTTGTGCATTAAATGCACTCATAAATGTAAGCAATCAGCAGAAGTACACCTGCTTGGCTGCCCTCATTTTGAAATGAAACCTAAGCAGTTGGAGATACAGTTTTCCTATTCTGGTAAGGTTCGTAAATGAGAATAATAACAGGAAAATTCAAGAAAGCAAATCTGTTTACGGTTCCCGGTAAAACAGCTCGTCCAACAACAGATTACATAAAAGAAGTCATCTTCTCAATTATCTCATCTTGTAATGGTAAAAACGTTCTTGATCTCTATGCAGGAAGTGGATCTCTCGGTTTTGAAGCACTAAGCAGAAATGCTGATTTTGTGGATTTTGTCGACTTCTCTGATAAATCCATAAAAACTATGAAACGTAATATTGAGAAATTAAAATGCACTTCCGATTGCAAAATACACAAGAAGAAAGTGAGTGCTTTTCTTAATAGTATTGATAAAAAATTCGATTTGATCTTTATGGATCCACCCTATAATAAAGACTTGGTAAATAATACAATTGAAAAAATTGTTGATAATTTACTGCTAAACCAAAATGGATATATTGTGATCGAGCATTCTCCCAGAGAAAAATTATTAGAAAAATGGGATGTAATGACCACTTATAATAAAAATTACGGAAGCAGCGTGATAACTGTTTTGACAAATGAAAATTTGTAAGCATAACTTAAAGGGTTTTGTAGAATGAAAAATATTATTGTCTTTCTGAGGATGAACTTATGTGGGCTTTCATCGAAGAATCTCATTATAAGTGGAGATCCTTCCTCAAAACAACGTGCAAGATTTATCAGGATGACAGAAATTCTTAATTATGCAAAATCCTAAAACATAATTAATTAAACGGAGTTTATAATGAAAATTTATAATACACTAACAAATAAAAAAGAAGAATTTATCCCTATAGAGACAAATAAAGTAAGAATGTATGTTTGCGGACCCACTGTATATAATTATTTTCATATTGGAAATGCTAGACCACTTATTTTCTTTGATGTTGTAAAGAATTTCTTTGAATATATTGGTAATGAAGTAACATTTGTACGAAA